>JAOTUT010000327.1 GCA_029863735.1 Ignavibacteria bacterium | reverse complement strand
TGCAACTCCGAAAATGAGATGCAAACTTTATTCGAAGAACTTTCTTCAAATGGAGGCCAGATTATGGTTCCTCTTGACAACTACGAAGGTTCAGGGGATTACGGCTTTGGTAAAAAATTCGGATGGTGTGAAGACAAATATGGCATTTCATGGCAACTTAACCTTTCAGAATAAATTCGAATTATGATATAAGCCGCCCTACTTGGTGGAATAAATGAGAAGGAAAATATAAAAATAACTACTGCCAACAATGGCTATAAGTAATTGCTTGTTCTCGCCTACTTTGGAAAATCCTCGCGGATTTTCAGTCTGTTGTGTACTTGCAAAGTTAAGTGCTAAACCACGCAACTACTCATAGCCGAGACCGTTGTGTGAAAATCAAAAATATTACCTTTGAATAATATAAGACACACAATAAGCTTTTATAACAAAAATTCTTTTACAAATAATTATTTATTAAGTATAATCAAATCATATGAACAGCAAGCAAATTTCCAGCGATTTTCCCTTTGAATCAAACTATCTTGATGTAATGGGGTCTAAAATGCACTATGTTGATATTGGCCAAGGAGACCCGATATTATTTCTTCATGGGAATCCTACGTCTTCATATCTTTGGAGAAATATTATTCCTTACCTTCAGTCAAGCGCAAGATGTATTGCTCCGGATTTAATCGGTATGGGCAAGTCTGATAAGCCAAACATAGGGTATACCTTTGAAGAACACTATGACTATTTAGAGAAATTCATCGAAAAAATGAACCTAAAAAACATCACACTCGTAATACACGACTGGGGTTCTGGGCTTGGATTTCATTATGCAAATACTCATCGAGACAATATCAAGGGACTTGCGTTTATGGAAGCGGTGTATCAACCAATGACTTGGAAGGAGATGCCAAAAGGCATGGACAAGATGTTTAAAGTATTACGGGCTCCATTTTTCGGATGGTTAATGATAAGTGTCGGTAATATGTTTGTGAAAAAAATGATTCCACAGATGATTGAGAGAAAATTAACTCCTGATGAATTAGAAAATTATAGTCGCCCGTATCTAACTATTGCCAGCAGAAAGCCGGTGAGAGTGTGGCCGCAGGAAATTCCAATAGAAGGTAATCCAAAACGAGTATATGACAAAATCGCAGCATATGCTTCATGGCTCACTGAAACAAAAATTCCGAAGATTTGTTTCTATGCCCATCCGGGCGCTATAATTCGAGAGGGGGCCGTTCAATATATTAGGGATCATTTTCCGAATACAAAGATGGTTGATGTTGGAAAAGGTGTTCACTATATCCAAGAAGATAATCCGCATCTTATAGGCAAGGAAATTGCTGATTGGTATCAGGGACTGTCCAAGTAGTTTCCCTCCCAACATTATTTAGGGGCTTTAACTTACCCGAGATGTTAGGGAACTGACAATATTTTTGAAAATTACACAACAAAGTATATGAGGTTCCCCTTCGACTCCGCTGCGCTGCACTCAGGGTCTTCCAAATATTGGAACCATTTGACTTTCAAAGAGGTTTCCAAAACTTCTCATAAACTTGAACTTTGTGCTTCATTAATTACATTATTCCGTCACTCACACTTCCTCCTGATTGAGTGAAATGGCTTCCCAAGCTGGAGTAGGTGGCGGGTAAACGCAGGAACTTGGAGTATGTTCTAATTGTCCATGAGACGGGGCCACGAAAGAAATAACATTCAGGCGTGGCGATCTTATCAATATCCTTCTTGTATTTTTCAGCTGTGCCTTTAGACAGATGGAATTTCAGCTCATCACTGTTCTTGAAAGTTTCGTGAATGATCAAGGCATCCTCGCCAATGACTTGGTAAACCTCAAATCTAAGCAGGCCTTCTTCAATGGAATAGGCATCGGTGCCGACACGCTGCCACTAGTATATGAGTTTTTCCAAGTAGCTCGAATCGCCCGGTTTACACGTCCACTTAGCCGTTACCTGAATAGCCGTATCCTGGTCAGGTCGCTTGTAATCCTTCTTCACATATCCAAAAAGGAATTGTCCGAACACTCCTGAAACATTTTTCGCTTTTATTACGTCCCGAGCTTCAGACGGAATTTGTGCTACACGAACAAGGTGCAGCTCGGGCTTGGCTACTTTGGTAAGCGCGCCCATATGTGTTGTGGCGGTGGTGGAAAAATAATTGACAAGAGCATCGGGATTCTCGAAAACATGGTGAACCAGCACAGCGTCTTCCCCAACCGCATGGTTGATTTCGGTCGATAACATACCAGGATGTCCTTTGGCATCCTTATGAATATCTTCCCACTCTTGCAGCATCTCTATTGATTCGGAAGATTTTCTGAACAGTCCACCTTTTTTCGTGGGAATCCATTTACCGGTAATACTAATCTCCTTGCCCATTTTTGTGGGTTCAGCGAGGAATGCTGGTAAGGATTCTTTCAGTTGTGTCATTATTTTTATTTTTGTAGTGATGAAATAAAGCAAATTTGTGGTTTAAATATAAAGACGAAAAAGTTTTTAGAAATACTTTTAGAAAACATACTGGTTTATCATCTTTAGAATTCAGAAGTAAATATAACAGGAAAATAGCATTCTCGTAAATTTATAACCGTTCAGATTATTAGTTGTATTAAGAGAGAGAAAAACGAAGCACAACAAAGTATATGGGGTTCCCCTTCGACTCCGCTGCGCTGCACTCAGGGTTTTCCAAATTTTGGAATCATTTGACTTTCAAAGAAGTTTCCAAAACTTCTCATATACTTGAACGTTAGGTGGCCTATCATCCAAACCTTATAATTTATTTATCTTTTATTGCTTCTTCTCTGTTATAATTTCCATCTGCAACGTTTCTTGCAGTTAGGTAAGCCAGTTTAACAATTTTTTCAAATAAAACGGGATTCAAAGTTTCCGGAGTATCTGTTGGAAGATGAAGATGATCGTAACTGTATTTCGAGACAAAATATAAACCGGGAACACCTATTTCATAAAGCGGAGTTAGGTCCGTACCACCACCGCTCCATGTATCTTCAATCATAAGATTAGAGTTTCCTTCGTCTAATTCATTAACAATCTT
>JAOTUT010000326.1 GCA_029863735.1 Ignavibacteria bacterium | reverse complement strand
GCAAGCTGATGAGCGAGTGTTGTGTTAACCTGATTCTCTTTTTTATACTTATCGAACTTAATATCAAATATTCCTGGAGTGTAATCAATTGGTCCGGCGAGCATTCTTGTAAAAGGTACTATTGTTAAATGCTCGGGTGGGTTGCCACCATCAGGAGACCATGCATTAAATTCTTGTCCGCGCAAACCTTCAGCACTCATTAGGTTCGGATAAGTTCTTCGAAGTCCTGTTGGTTTTATTGGCTCGTGAACATCAACCATAATTTCATATTCCGCAGCTTTCTCTATTACTTTTCTGTAATGATTGACCATCCACTGTCCATGATGATATTCACCGTCGGGAAGAATTTGTCCAACATACCCGGTTTTAACCACGTGAATGCCCAGGCTCTTACAGAGAGCAAATGCTGTGTCCATCTGTTTCTCATAAGTCATAATTGCTGCGGATGTTTCGTGATGCATAATAATAGAAACATTTTCTCGTCCCGGCTGGACGGAGTCCTGACTGATTTCTTTCGCAAAACGGACAACTTCTTTTAAATCATAATCAGGATAAGGAGTAACGAAATCGAAAATGCCTTCACGATCTTCTGTGCCAATCCAGTTTTCCCATCCAGTATTCCAACCCTCAATCAGCACTGCGCCTATTCCATTCTTTGAAGCAAAGTTAATATATCGTTTTGCATTTTCAGTTGTTGCACCGTGCCTTCCGCTCTTCATATCCCAGGTGCTTTTACCCAGATGCATTTCCCACCAGATACCCAAATACTTTGTCGGCTTAATCCACGAAACATCATCAATCACATTCGGTTCATTAAGATTTAGGATTGTTCGTGAACTAACAAGATCACTTGCCTCATCACCAATTAAAATTAATCTCCATGGCGTAGCAAAAGGAGTTTTAGTTTTTACTTTTATTCCGGCATCATTTCCGACAAGCTCGCATTGAAAGCAAAGATTATCTTTATCTACTTTCAAAGTCATATCAGAATAGTTTGTAAGATTTGCTTCAAGGATGCTGATGTAAATTCCTTCATCTGATTTCATTGTAACTGGTAAGTTTACAGCATTCTCAGGAATGTAAGTTTGTGCAAGACTTTCGTGACCTCGTTTTGAGAGAGCATCGATTTCAGTGAAGCGGGTTGTATTGAAAAGATGTTCGTAGATATCCCAATCATCGGGCGTCCACCAGCAAGTGTGGTTGCCGGTTAGTTTGAATTGAGTGTTCTCATCAAGAATAACAATATCTTTTAAATTTTCCTGTTCCGGGAATTCGAATCTGAAAGCAACACCATCATTAAAAACTCTGAAAACAATAAAACATTTTCTCCCCGCTTCTCCCCTTTCTTCTACTTCAACCTTAAGCTCATTATAGTTATTCTTAATATATCTCTGCTCTCCCAAAACAGTTTCCCACGTTTCATCGAATGTGGAAGTTGATGCGTTGACAATTTCTAAATTTGTACCGAAAGATTTTTGATCTTGAAAGTCAAAACTGAAATACGATGTATCTATTACTCTTTTGTTTGAAAAATCAACAATGTATCCAGTTTTACCGTTTTTATTAATTAGAAATTCGACTTCTAATTTATTATCCGGCGAATTGACCTTAATTCGATTGTTATTTAAGCTACAAGAAGATGAGATTATAAGGAATATTGATAAGATTACAATGGATTTTATCATATTAAAAATCAATAATTGATGTATAAATATAATATATCTGATTTTCTGTTTTTATTTCTATTGAATTAATTCAGATAAATAATTTTTACTGCACTAACTGATAAATACTTGAGTCACAGAAATGATAATAAATAATTTGCTTTACTTGCTTGAAATAATCAAATCATTTAGTTTTGCGGGTTCTATTTCAAACATAATAATTACCACACTAATTATTATATAAAACTCAGGTGAAGAAAGGCCCTTCCCTGTTTATTTTTATTAAAACCAAAACAAGGAGAATGAAAAATGTTTTCAATTAAAACAAGAATTCTTTTAATTATGCTTTTAGTATCAAGCATTAATATTTTTTCGCAAGATGCAGAAGAAAAAAAGCTCGGATGGTTCTTTGAAGGAAAGTTAGCCGGTTTATGGGCAGGCGGCAACTCGGAATCATTTACTCTTGGATTAGGAGCAACCCTAAAGCATATCTGGACAAATTCTGAATTAAGATTTGATGCAGGCGGACTTCAAACTGAATCAAGCACAACATCTCGTACTGCGGTTGGAACAACAGAAGACTTCCAGGTAAATGAAGATAAAGAAACAGAAAAGACAGCGGAAATTATATTCGTTCGAGGTAGATACGATTATAATTTTACTGAGAATTTCTATGCTCTTGGTGGAATAGACTGGCTGAGAAACCGGTTTGCTGGTATCGACAGTCGTACCTTGATCGCTGCGGGTGTTGGAAATAAATGGGCAGATAATGATAATGTCCGTTTCAAGACGGATTACAGTTTCACTTATTCATTCCAGAGTGACGTTGTGGAAAATCCATTTGCTAAAACTAAATTCCCCGGTGTACGTTTTGCATATGACTTCTGGTATAATCTTACGGCCTCGACAGATTTTGAAAGCATTTTTATTGCTGACTGGAACCTTGATAACACTAAGGATGTAAGAATAGACTTTTATAACGCCCTGCCCATAAAAATAAGTGAAGTGTTACACTCAAACCATCACTTCAGTTACTCTGGAGGAATGAACCATCTTTAACTGAAATCGATTTGCAAGATTCACAAGCTCAGAAAATTGGGACAGTATTAACACCCCTAAAAAATCTGGATTCGCTTTTCTCATTAACATTGGTGGTTAGTTTATAAAATAGAATCACTCAGAGCTTACAATTATTAAAACCCGCGGCAGGTGTCGTGGGTTTTCAGTTTAAATACCCAGAAGAAATCCTACGCTAATATTCCATAGAAAATTTTTGATGTATTAAAGAAAAATGGGGCGACTTTTATTGAATTATTTTTATATTAGATTTATTAAAATACAATCCGGTTTTCAATCAACTAACTCTTTCACCAATATGAATAAAAGTAAAATCATTTACATCTCTGCAG
>JAOTUT010000325.1 GCA_029863735.1 Ignavibacteria bacterium | reverse complement strand
CAAATACAAACCACTACTAAATTCACTTGCGTTAAAATTTATTGTGTAAACACCGGGTTCTTTATGTCCATTGATTAATTCTGAAACCATCTTGCCGAGCAAGTTATAAACCGTGAGTTTCACATTACCCGATTGTGGTGTTGAAAATCTGATCGTTGTTGATGGATTAAATGGATTGGGAAAGTTTTGCTCTAATTTGTATTCAGATAACAACGGTAAATTTTTCTCATCTGCTATTTGTGTTGGAGTTTCCAGTAGAGATGTTCCAGTAGAAAAAGGAGTTTGAAAGTCTAGAAATTGGCCAACAGTTGGAGCAATATCAATTTGCCAGGTTGGAAGGTCTATGGTTTGATTAACAGGTACACCTCTTCCTAACGCCAGTAACATTATATGTGTACAACCCTCGCATCCATCTCCGTGACTTGCGAAATTAGAAGTATGTCGACCGTGGTCATTGGTAACAAATAGAGTGGTATTCTCTGTTGTATATCCGTAGTCACCTGCCTGAATATGTTGCCAAAGTTGATATATATAATTATCTGCATTTGTTATGGCTGAACAATAGTTTGCAAAGCTACTGTTATGGGCAACATCATCTACTTCAGCGAAATTTACTACTAATATTTTGGGATTATAATTCTGCATAACGTCAATCACCTTAGAATAGGTTAAAGCATCATCTCTGTTATCATCTCCAACCCAGGTGCCTCCGTAAGTTGATCCGTAACCAGTATAAGTAGAGTAGGTAAGTATATCGAGCTTATCTTTACCTGTAACCACATAGCAATCTGACTGCGGGTTTCCATCTTCTTTTCGCATATATTCAAAAACTGTTGGCTTTGTTGGTCTTTCACTCCCATTATTGGCAATTGGTTGCCAGGTGCCTGCTTCAATTGCAGCGTGGCCAGGGCAGGTTTCTGTTAAACCTGAAGGGTAGTCGATGTTATAATTTGTGAATAGTGTTCCAAGAGGTTTCATATCATCATATAGGTGAGGAATATATGTATTACCTGCACCGAAAGTCTCTGTATATCTGGCACCATCCATTACTACTATTATGGCATTTTGTGCGTGCAGAAGCACAGCAAAGCACAGGAACAATCCAATGGATATTGCTATAAATCGATAGGATTTCATTTTGATAACCTCTTGATTTTTAATTCTCAACCACGAACAAATATTAGCGCAAAAAATGTGCCTCCATACACTATCAACAATTGCCGAAATATAAAATTTAATAATTTAATTCAGGTAATTATTGCCCTGAATTTCCGTTAAACTTACTGTAATATTTCAGGTTGAAAAATTGTTAAAAACAGTACATTATTAAATTAAAACTGCATTTACAACTTGCAGGAAATAATAGTATAGAACGACTCAACTGACTGAATGTTTACTCAAACTTAATCAGAAGAAACCACAGATATGTTTGAAAAGTTGGGTAGTAAAAAGTTAAGTTCACTTTATATAAAATACGTTAAAAAAAACTTTTAGCAAATCCTAAATAAGGGTATCTGTTTCCATAAACTATTGATAGAAAAAAATACTACAATTAAAAATAGATACTAATAATATGGATTTCTCTCACAATGAAATAAAAAAGCCCCTAGTCTAAGGGGCAGTTCTAAATTTTTTGATTTGCTTCAGATTTTATTTTACAAGAAGCATTTTCCTGGTCTGGATTAATCCGTTACTTTCAAGTTTATATAAATACAAACCGCTGTTAAATTCACTTGCATCAAAATTTATTTTGTGAACACCGGCTTCTCTGAATCCATTTACAAGCTCTGCAACCTGCTCGCCAAGAATGTTAAATACAGTAAGCTTTACATTACTAGAATGTGGGATAGAGAATCTGATTGTTGTTACCGGGTTAAAAGGATTAGGATAATTCTGGCTTAACTCAAACTTATCGGCTGAGCCAAACTCAACCTCAATAGTTTTTGAGTAATTAAAGCTGCCATCAGTATCAATCTGTTTTAACCTGTAAGAATATTTTCCCTGTGTAAGATTATCGTCTGTAAAAGAATAGTCCTTTGGAGAATTTGAATTACCGTGTCCTTCTACAAAACCAAGAACATCCCAATTGTCATCCAGAACAGAACGAAGTATCTCAAACCCGTAGTTGCTTACTTCTGTCTCTGTTCTCCATTTAAGCTTTACTCCGTTTTTTAGTATGCTTGCAGAAAAAGATGAGAGTTCAACTGGTAAAGGAGATGATATACTTCCTAATGCATATTCAGTACCTGTTTGACCAGTTAATGACAGAATATCTGTGCCTGGTGTTGCTACCGCATCCACCCAGTTGTCATCAGCAATATTAGCTCTCTTGGCTAATCTTAAATCAGCTATTGTCCCTAAATTCGGGTGCCCAGCATAGTTATAAACAACATCATAAGTTGCACTGGAGCCAATAACTTTTACACCCCAATACCTTAAAGGATCCACAGAAGCCCATCCAATTGGTATATTTGAGAGTGTTCTTACAGAATTATCATCTACTCTGTAAACTTGTATTCCTGTGCCTGTTGTTGTTGTTGCTGTAATATCGTCACCGGCGGCGGGGTGATCTAGATTAGCAGAAAAAGTACCAGCGGATCCTGTATAATCATAAGCACTTGCATCACCGAGTGCTGCACCGCTCCATGTGTGTTCGCCACCGCCACTTGCAGTAAGTGTTCCATCGTTATTATTAACTGTCTCGTCTGACATTAAAGTGCCGCTGGTTTCGTTAAACCGCCAGTAACCTACTAATCCGGACTCATTGCCAATCAATTTTTTCGTCATATTTGCTCGTATATCCACTTCGGATCGGACTACATTCCATAATCTCACCTCATCGATGAAACCTTGAAATAACCTTCCAGTAGTAGATGGATCATTGGCTATAAATAATGAGTTTGCACTATTTACTATAGCTGTAGTGTAAGGCGCTGAATTCTCCAGCACTCCGTTAATATACATTTTGGTGTTTACGCCATCGTACGTTGCGGCAACATGCATCCATGGTGAAGTATCATTATATAATGTTATTGAAATTGCTCTTGAATTAACGTCCCCATTAAATCTACAATATATGAACCC
>JAOTUT010000436.1 GCA_029863735.1 Ignavibacteria bacterium | reverse complement strand
TTGTCTAAACCTCTCGAAAGACCAGCGTTGTTGATAAGAACATCTATTTTTTTCCAGTTACTATCCAACGAATCAATTGTTTTTTTAACCTGGTTAAAATCTCTCACATCCAGCTGAATGCATTTTATTTTAATTCCATTTTGTTTTTCTAATTTCAAAGCAAGAGTTTTCAGGCGGTCTAATCTTCTTGCTGATAAAATTAAATTTGATTTTTCTTTTGCAAAGATTTCAGCGCAAGCTTTTCCAATACCGGATGAAGCTCCTGTTATGAAAGTGGTTTTTCCTTTTAATAGACTCATTTACAATACTCTAAATATGGATGATGTTTATGGTAAAGTTAAAAAAATCTGATATGAAAATTAATTTATTACTGAAAATCGAGAGAAGTTAAAGATTAAAAAACCCATCTATTTTTTCACCGCAATTTTTGCAGCATCCATTTACTAATTTATTTGAGATAACTGAATGCCAGTCTCGTTTAATCAATTTCTCTTTGCAGTTAGGGCAGTAAGTGGTCTGTCCTTCTTTATTATGCACGTTTCCAACGTAGCAATATTTTATTCCTGAATCGATTGCAATTTTTCGTGCAGTTGTTAAAGTTTTTTCGGGAGTTCTTTCTTTGTCCATCATTTTAAAGTCAGGATGAAATGCAGTAAAGTGAAGAGGAACAGAGTCTCCAAGATTCTTTAATATCCAATCACATTCTAGTTTAACTTCTTCGGAGGAATCGTTTTCATCAGGAATGAGAAGAGTTGTTATTTCAAACCAAACATCTGTTTCATTCTTCAACCAGATGAGAGTATCCAAAATATCATTAAGATGAGAGTAGGTATTCTTCCAGTAAAATCTCTCTGTAAATCCTTTCAGATCCACATTAGCTGCATCAATGTATTTGTAAACATCTTTACGAGCTTCTTTATCAATATATCCTGCTGTTACCATCACTGATTTTATTTCTTCCTCGCGAGCAATCTTGGAAATATCGATTACATATTCACCAAAAATTGTTGGGTCGTTATAAGTATAAGCAATTGAAGGTGTGGCGTAACTTTTTGCAAGAGCAACAACCCCTTCCGGTGAAACGTCAAGAGAATTGCTATCATCGAGCTTTGCTTTACTCATTGACCAGTTTTGGCAAAACTTGCAGCCTAGGTTACAGCCTGCTGTTCCAAAGCTCAAAATATTAGAGCCGGGGAGAAAATGATTGAGTGGTTTTTTTTCAATAGGATCAATTGCAAATCCGGTTGGTCTACCGTACCCAATTGAATAAAGTTTTCCGTCAATATTTTGTCTGATATAACAAAATCCGGGTTGCCCATCTCCTATTTTACAATAACGTGGACAGAGTGTACATAAAATTTTTCCTCCGTCAGTAGGTTCCCACCATTTTGCTAAAACTTTATTCATCGCAATTCAAATTGAAACTGTGATTACATTACTTCGAAATGAAGAAAATCACTTCTGCCTTTTTCAGAGAAAGGCGCTCGTGATAAAAATATAACGAGTTCACCTTTATTAACAAGTCCTGCATTCAGTATTAAATCTTTAGCTTCTTCGATTGCAGCGTGCTGTTTATCAATTTTGTCAATAAAGAGTGAGTTGACTCCCCAGCGAAGACATAAGTTATTCATCGTGTCGAAGCTGTCAGAAATAGCAATAATTTTTGCTGCAGGACGGAACTTGGCTAAGCCACGAGCTGCTCTTCCTTTGTAAGTGAAAACTACGATAGCATTTGCTTTTATCTGTTCAGCAACCGAAGTAATTCCTCTCAGAACTGAATCAAATAAATTTTCTTCAAAAGCCTCAGGTACGTGAAATTTAATATTTTCATTTTGTGTAAAATGCTGCTCAGCATTGATTACAATTTCGTGCATCATTTTAACTGTTTCAATTGGATGTTTACCAACTGAAGTTTCGCCGCTAAGCATTACCACATCTGATCCATCCCATACAGCATTTGCAACATCAGCAGCTTCGGCACGGGTTGGTATTGGTGAATTGATCATCGACTCCAACATTTGTGTCGCAGTTATAACCAGTTTACCATTTTCATTGCATCGCTTGATTACCTCTTTTTGTATTACAGGTACTTTAGCCAGAGAAAGTTCAACACCAAGATCACCACGTGCAACCATTATTCCATCAGCAGCGCTGAGAATAGAATCGAAAGCATCGATAGCTTCTTTCTTTTCAATCTTTGCAATCACTGGTGTTGTTTTTCCTTCTTTGTCCAGCCATTCTTTTAATTGATGAATATCCTTTGCTCTCCGAATAAAAGAAAGTGCAAAGTAGTCAACTGGCTTATCCAGTAGAAAGTTAAGATCCTCAAAATCTTTATCTGTTAAACA
>JAOTUT010000324.1 GCA_029863735.1 Ignavibacteria bacterium | reverse complement strand
TCAATTACAATACTGGTAACTCACAAATTCCCGGAAACAGAGTCAACTGTATAGCTATCGATGGTCAAAACAGAGTCTGGGTTGGAACAAATGACGGAATAGGAATTTTCGACGGTAGTTCATGGATTGTGTACAATCAAAACAATTCAGGACTTACCAATACTCGTATAAACAAAATAAGATTTTCTGGCAATGGTACTGTTTGGATTGCCACAGCAGGCAATCTGGTCAAGTTTGATGGGATTAATTGGAGTGTATATGAACAGCCCGCCGGCAAGGATTGGATAAATGATTTTTATATAGAAAATGAGAATAAATTATATCTGGGAACCAAACTGGATGGAATCTTTCTTTTTCAAAACCAAACTTTTTCTTGGTTGAGTTGGTTTAATTACATTTATTGCACTATGACCGTAACTTCAATAGAAAAAGATCAATTCAATGAAGTTTGGTTTTGTTTTTTACCCGATACTATAGGACGAAGTGGAATTTCACGCTGGGATGGGACATCATTCACAAACATCCATCTTGGTTCATTTCAGAATAGTGTGAACCATATTTTTATTGATGATCTGAATAATAAATGGGTTGCGACTTCGGATGGTTTACTTAGTTATGATAATCAGAACATTTCAAAATTTTATAATACATCCAATTCTCTGATCAGTTCAAATAATGTAAATGCATCTGCTGTAGATGTGAACGGAAATGTTTGGATTACAACAAATGGAGGTGGATTAAATAAATATAAACCCCCTCGATAAAGTGCCTATTTAACTTGGAAAACCGAATCCAGCACAGTTCCGTCGACCCACTTTATAATTGCAACTACTTCATCTTTATTTAATTTTGGTTTTGCTGGTTTGCCTCCGCAAATTTCATCAACTTCATTTTTTATCCGTTTGATTTCTTTTATTGGAAGTGATGAACCTCTTAGAGCTTTTAATAAATCTTTTCGTTTTGGATTGATTGCGATTCCTCTTTCTGTTACTATAACATCAATTAGTTCGCCCAATCCACAAAGAGTAGTTACCTCATCAACAATAACAGGGATTCGATCTCTGAAAGATGGAATAGCAAGTATTGTGCATTTTGAGTAAAGACAATTCTGCCAGCCGCCAATTCCATGAAGCAAATATCCATCACTATGTGTAACTACGTTTGCGTTAAAGTTTAAATCCACTTCTGTGGCACCAAGCACTGCAACATCAACCATTGATGCAAAATTTCCTTTTCCATGAAAATTATAGCTTGTGAATGGTGAAGTGTTAACGTGATTTGCATTCTCTCTCATGCTTCGTACACCTTCGAGATCAAAAGTTTGGCCGTCGAGAATGTAATCGGTCAAACCTTCTTCCAGAAGTTCAACAAGATACTTTGTGCTTCCGCCACGCATAAATCTTGCTTTTACACCTTTTACTTTCATTTTTTCTTTTAAGAAAAGAACAAATGCAAGATTAGTTCCACCAGCTCCGGCCTGAAGTGAGAATCCATTTTTCATAATGCCTGCTGCTTCAATAAAATCAGCAACATATTCAGCAATTAGCAATCTGTCAGGCGATTTTGTTACTTCGGTTGTTCCGGAAACAATTTTGCCTGGATCACCAAGTGAATCAACTTCAACAACAAAATCAACATTGTTGCCTTGTATTTGCCATGGAACACAGGGGAAGGGAATTAAGTTATCTGTTACAACAATTACACGATCAGCATATTCAGAATCACCAAGTGCGAAACCTATTAATCCGCAAGCAGATTTTCCTCGGTCTCCGGTTGCATTACCAAATGGATCAGCAGTTGGGGCTGCAATTACAGCAATATCAATATGTACTTCTCCATCCTGAATTGACTGGTATCTTCCACCGTGGGAACGTAGAACGCCAACTCCTTTCATCTTTCCTTCAGAAGTACATTTTCCGAGAGGTCCGTTCATACTTCCTTCAATGTGATGAATTGTACCGTCTCGAAGATATTTTATTAAGTGTGAGTGAACAGGAAATGAAGCAGATGGAAACCAACGAATATTTTTTATTCCCATTTCTTTAATTGTATCGAACAATATGTTCGTAACAACATCGCCATTTCTCAGATGATGATGAGTAGATATAGTCATTCCATCTTTTAGTCCAGCCTTCTTCAAAGCTATCTTCAAATCTTTAGCAACTTTGTTTCCATTGGCAGGATAATCCTTGCAGCTCCTTATAGGAGATTTCGCTTTGTTACCTATTGGTTTGAATTTGTTTATTCCTTTAAAAGGAATTTGTTTTTCACCGTTAACTTCTGTTGGAACTAATCTTCCTGCAGCGTTTTTTACAAATTTCATTTAGCCCTCCAATCTTTGCCGATTTGATTATTCAACAGTGCAAGATTGATAGTTTTTTGTGCACGCTTAACAACCGGGGGATCAATCATTTTACTGCCAAGTGAAACAACACCCAAACCTTTCTTCTTAGCTTCTTCAAATGCAATGACAATCTTCTTCGCTTTTTCAATTTCTTCAGCAACCGGTGCAAGTGCTTCGTGTACAATTTTTACCTGCCTTGGATGAATGCACCCTTTTCCTTCAAAGCCGAGTGATTTGGCTTCGATAACACTTTCTCTTAAACCATCCATATTAGAAACATCGGAATAAACTGTATCAATTGGTTGAATTCCTGCTGCACGTGCAGCATTTATAACACTACTTCTTGCAAAGAAACTTTCTTTCCCTTCGTCAGTTCTTTGTGTTCCAATATCTGCTGTGTAATCTTCCAATCCTATTGCAAGTGCACAATTATATTTACTTGCTGAAGCTATCTCATAAGAATTGATAACACCCTTTGCACTTTCAATTATCGGCATAAAGAAAATATTGTTCCTAACTTTATGTAGTTTTTTTAGTTTTTCAACTTCTTTTTCAATTTCAATAATTTGTTTAGCTGATTCACATTTTGGAATTAGAATAACATGAACATTGTGAGGAATAATATATTTCAAATCATCCAAGCCTTTTGGAAGTTGATTTATTCTCACCATTCTTTCGCCCCCATAAAAATCTACTGAGCGAAGAGCATTTCTAACTAATAATTGTGCAGCATCCTTCTGAGTTGGAGCAA
>JAOTUT010000323.1 GCA_029863735.1 Ignavibacteria bacterium | reverse complement strand
CTGCACTTTGCCAACTTCCCCAAGCTGTTGAGGGACTTGCACTAGCTGCTTTATTCCAAATAATTTCTCCACGCATATTAAAACCGATTTCAAGCATCATTTTAGAGATGTAATCGGAAAGAGGAATGTATGGTTTGCGACCAAGATTAGCAACATTGATACAAGCACGACCACCGTTAACTAGCACACGATAAGTTTCTTTGAAAGAATTTTCAAGTAACAGTAAATATTCTTTCAGGGAAAGGTCATCGTCATATTCTTTTGAAACATTGTAAGGAGGTGAAGTAACCATTAAATGAATTGAAGTATCAGGTATTTCTTTCATATCCTCTGCTGAACCAAGAATAAATTTATTTTCTAACTTTTCGGGAAAAACGTTTTCATTCTTGTCGATAATTTTCTTCTCACCTAGTTCCTTATACAGTTTTGAATTATAAAATTTGGAACTATCGTGATTAATTCTTCCATTAGTACCGAAAGCACTTGTTTCAGTTCCTGTTCTTATTTTTTTTATTTTCATTTTAAATTATTTTATAATTTTATAAAGTTTTTGTAGATGGTTAATATTATCAGTGTAATATAGTTTTGCTTCTGGAATTCCTTTGAACTGCCCATGCGAATATCTACATTCAACTCTGAAAACAACTGCATTTGAACCATTGTTATTTGAAATTTCAAAAGTGAAATAAACATTTAATTGTGATCGCGGAACTTTAATTTCAATGTTTATTAATTTTACTTTACATTCTTTATTGCTTGGAACTTGATAAAGATGAGCATCTCCGAAACTTTTTCCGTAGTAATAAGTATCATCGTAAATCTGAAATAATTCCATAATTTTACTTGCATCCAAATTTATGTTTTTATTTACATATTCTTTTAAGTTTTCCCCGGCTTTTAATGAACATTCCTTTTTTAGCTTCTCATATTCTTTATCTTTCTTTTCTAATTTATCTTTTATCCATTTGCTAACGGTGTGCTCAAAAATAAATCCACCTAACCGTGCATTAAATGAAATCTCATCTAGATTTTCGTTGATTTTTATTTCAATTGTGTTTTCATTTTCTCCAAATAATAATCCTGTATTTTCTTTCTTTATAAAAGTTCCTCTTTTGGTATAACTAAAAATATTTTCGTTTGTTTTGTACTTGTTAAATTCTTCAAATAATTTTTTGTAAGTATAGTTATACCATTATTTAAATTCTATCGGGGCGAACTTTCTAAATACATGAACATTTTTAAATGGTTCCGTTGGTTGCACTAATGTATTCAAATAATCAGCGAATGATGGATTTTTTAAAATATAACTATCTTCTTTTAATGATATTCCGGTTTCACCAATTTTTATGTCATAAGGATATTTGGACTTTACTTTTGAGCCAAGCCAATAAATATCACCATCAAGCTTTAATTTCTCATAAAGTAATTTTCCAAGTTTTAATCCATTATTAATTAAGTCTTTATGAATAACAAAATCAGCAAGTTCTTCTATTTTCTGTATTTCAGAATTGCATTCATCAACATTTTTGCAATATTGCCTTATGAAGTCCAAATACGTTTTCACGTCAATAAGTTCTTCTGTAAAAGTTAGCTTGTACTTTGCTAGGATATATCCCAAAATGACACTAAGTTCTCTTAAAATTGTTTTTATATCTGCCACTTTAGTATTCAGTTATTAATGTAAAAGTAAATTAAAATCAACCGTCAAGTAACACAGTTGCTATTGCAATATCTGCTAATATGAAGCTACTGGCAATATTGCATCACTTTATGAAAAACTTTAATTTTAGTATGAATTAGACTAATATCTTCAGCTATAAGGAATGAAACATCAAACTATGTTAAATTTATTTTTCACTTATTTACGCATACAAAATATAAATAAAGTTACTTGTAATGTCATTATAGAACAGCTGGATTAATATTTTAGGTAAGAATAATTTGTTGCAAAAAAGAATATATGGTTTAATTCTTTCTGCGGGGCTCTCAGGCAGAATGAAAATGTTTAAACCTTTTGCTACTTATAATGGAAAAACATTTGTTTATAATATCATTACAAAACTTGATAAAATTTGCGATGAAATAATTATTGTAACCGGTTTTAATTCTGATGAATTGAAAATCAAAACAATTCAAAGTTTAAAAGACAAAAATCAATCTAAAGTAATTAAAAAAATAAAATTTACTTTCAATGATTCGTTTGAAAAAGGGATGTTTACTTCTTTGCAGAAAGGAATAGCAGAAGCAAAAAACTGTGATTGGGTTTTATATCATTTTGTTGATCAACCGGGATTACCAGATAATTTTTATCCTGAATTTATAAAACAGACAGAGAGTCACTACAATTGGATTCAACCAATAAAGAAAGGACAAAAAGGTCATCCCATTTTAATTGGAAAAGATCTATTCGAATTGATTGCTAACTCATCTCCTGATTCCAACCTTAGAGAAATGAGTAAAAATCCGATTGTGAAAAAGAAATTTTGGGAATGTAATTACGCGGAAATTTTTCAGGATATTGATACTGAAGATGATTATTCAAAATTAGAGTAGAACGCGAAAAACACTAATTACACAAATATTCTCGGTCCGTTATTTTATTTTCGTTCTCTTTTTAATTGGCAGTTTATAATAGCGTGTCCCATCGTACTGATAAAAAGCATTAGCAACAGCCGCAGCCGTTGGAACAAGTCCAATTTCTCCAACACCTTTTACGCCGTATGGTCCGTGCGGATCAGGAATTTCAATTCCTATTACTTCCATTTTTGGCATTTCCTTTGCACGCAATATTCTGCACTTCCGCAATTTTGTACTTTTAGGGACACCTTCATCAAGTTCAAGATCTTCAGTTAGAGCATAACCTAACCCCATATGAATTGAACCTTCAATCTGTCCTTCAAATAAACTTGGATTAATTATTTTTCCAGCATCGTGAGCAGCATAGACTGTATCAATCTTGCCTTCATCATTGAGGACAACAACCTGGGTTGCGTAACTATATGAGTAATGCGTGATAATTTCTTTTGTCTTGTCTTCGGGTTTAGTTGTCCAGTCACAAACCCATTCGCCATAATAAATTTTTCCTGTAAGTTCATC
>JAOTUT010000322.1 GCA_029863735.1 Ignavibacteria bacterium | reverse complement strand
CTAACAATTACGGGAATTTCCGCCATAATGTATTCGAACAACTTATTCGGCAAAGCATAGTAATAGCTAGTGCTAAGATTTTCTATTAGTGATACTCCAACATCAGCTGCTGTTGTAATTTTTGGTAATTCGTCCTGTGTCAGCTTTCCGAGAAAGATAACCTGTTTGGTGAGATTCATTTTTTCAGCAAGATTTTGGTAAAACTCCTCATATTCTCCACCACCAATAATTAAAAATACGTGGTCAGGTAATTCATTTAAAACTGCAAAAACTTTTTCTATTCCCCTACCTTTCAACAGGACTCCCTGGTAAAGTATAATCTTTTTGCCTTTGTCAATTTGAAGATGTGAATGAAGATCAAGTTTAGGCGAAGGTTTATAATAACGAGGTAAATTTCTCAACAGAATTATATTCTTTGTTCCATATTCTTTTTTTAGAAAATCACCGTCCATTGCTCCAGTGACAATCACATAATCAGCTCTCTTGATGAACAGCTTTTCAGTCCACTTCCAGAATGCTTGTTTTAACTTCTTTTCTTTTAAACCCGCGAGATAACCAAAAAGCTCACGCGAATCATAATAAATTTTCGCTCGTCTCAGTTTACCAAAGATTACCGCAAAGGGAAGTGTGTAAATATCTTCAGCAAAAATTATTGAAGCTTTTGTGGTAAGTAGTTTTAGTTTTATATGCCAAATGAATTTCAGATAAAAGGTGAGTGAGAAAAATCCTCTTTTTAATTTGAAGATCGAAACGTCTCCGCGGGTTTCAGTAAAGTCTTTAGTCATCCAATCAAATCCGATGAACTCTACCTCAAAATCATTTGCAGAAAGAGTATCGAAAAGATTTTTGCACCGGGTATCGTAATCGATGTTACCGAGAAATGTTATGAGAACTTTTTTATTCGAGCTCATTTATTCAGCTCAATCGGATTTATAATTTCTTACGCAGTGTATTGCGCATAACTGTTTTGGCATCAAACTTTTCTTTGAAATCAATCAGGTTCAAACTTGGTGTCATTGGGTTTGCAGCTTTTGTATCCTGAGAAACACCGATATCAACATACTTATATCCTTTTTCTGTCGACCACTTAACTACTTCATACATTACACGATGAATGGGTTTCAGATGCTCATATTCATAAAGAAGCATATTATAAAAACAAAGTGCAACTGTCTCGTTGCAAATAAAAACGGATGAGCCTGCAATTGGTTTGTCTTTGTAGTATACCATAAAAAGAACCAGGTTGTCTGGTAATAGCTTTGTTAATTTAATAAGATCTTCACGCGAGTGTGTTGGTTTAACATCGTGACGTGCTTTGTTATCAACAAGTATTGGATAAAATTCATCGTAGCGGTTATTTATTTCAACTCTGATGTCAGGAACTTTTAAAGTCTTCCTAACGTTCCTTCTTACTGTCTGTTGAAATCTGGAAATAATATCCTCATTCGGTTCAAGCTTTATCGCACTCGAAATGTAATGAAGATCGTAATTGAATCCCTGCCAGAGCATAGCGAAATCAAGATTTTCATTTTGATGTCTTTCATAAACGCGTGGGGCAGATGTCAAAAGGAATTCCTTAATTCCAACTTTCTTTCCATATTTAAGAAGAGTAGAAACTATTTCCATAGCTTCAAAAAACTTTACATCTTTGGTGACGATTGAACCATAACTTGCACCAATTGGAGATTCAAATAGATCCCCGATTCTTGCACCGGGAAGTACAGCGACAATATTTCCTTTTTCTAAAAAAATCAAATGATTGAAACTGAACTTACCTGGTTTGTGATAGTCAAAGAATTTTTGCATATGGAACATTGTGCCGTTGTTAGATTTTAGCACGAACTGATCCCATTTATCTTTAAATGCTTCAGAGTATTCGATTATTTCCATTAATTCAGTATTAGGTATTAATTCAGTTGGACAAATTTACAAAAATGTTTCATGGAATTATTAGAAAATTCAGGGTAACTTTTCATAGAAAATGAAGTCATTGAATGCAGCTATTTTTTTAAATTGCATTGTATTTAATAAAGCAAAATCCGGGAACTTATACTTCTGCAGTTTCAGTTCAAAAATATGTTTTTCATTATAAAGCAACCAATCACCTTCAGCAATTTGACCGAATTCAAAATCTGTTCCCAATATTCTTTTAGAATTACCTGCTTTATATTCACGAATTAAATCAACGCTGTACTTTGTAAAATGATCGGTATATATTGTTTTCGAAGGATTATCCCTCATAAATATTTTTAATGAATTCAAATTATCCCTATCAAAAAAGTTTGTGTATTCAATACACATTATCAAACTTCCGATTATATATATTATAATCAATCCACTCTTAATAAATTTTGAAAATTGATTTATAAAAATTGCTGAAAGAATTACCATCGGCATCAGCAATGGATAAATATACCAACTTCTTGCCAGATCAAGTGGTTTATATTCAGTGAATGAAGTGGTAAATGCAATCATTAGAACTGCTGTTCCTAAAAACCAGAAAGTATGAAGCGGTTGTTCTTTCTTTTTAAAGTTAAAAAAAGTTTGAACAGCTGAAATTATTGGAAGAAATAAATAAAATCTCCTCAGGAAAATAGATTTTATATTTATCAAAAAAATCTGATCAAAAAGATTTCTAAAATAATTTTTTGAGCCGAATAACTTTTGTGCTGTATAAGGGAAAAAGTCATAATAACTATAATTATAGTTTACGTTGGTGATAGTCAATCTGTATAAAAAATCATTGTGCGTGAGCAGATATATGAATCCTTCAATCAGATAATTAGCAACTATGAAAAGGATTCCAATGAGCAACTGAAAAACTAATTGTTTTTTCTTTACCAGAATGTAAACAAGCAAAGCAATTAGTAAGAAAAGAATGTAGTAAGCGTTCTCTTTAAACTGCATCGAAAGGAAAAATGAGACACCACCTAAATATGCCAAATAAATCCCTTTTTGAAAATATGACTTTAGAAGAAAGTATATTCCTAGATTAATAAAGAAGGTAGTTATCAGATCAGGAAATCCAATTGATGCAAAAATTATATCCGTAGGAAAGAATGCTATTAGCAATGCAGAAATGAATGAGACTTTTTCACTATTAGTTATTAA
>JAOTUT010000321.1 GCA_029863735.1 Ignavibacteria bacterium | reverse complement strand
TATATATTTTCTCTGTATTCGAATCCATCTTTGAGAGGAAAGGTTTCATTGTACGCTTCATAAAATTCTGAATTGAATCCTCCGAAAAGTTTTGTCATTCCAAGATCAGCTTCACGATGACCATAATAAACTGCCGGATCAATTAAAACCGGTGAACCATTTTCATCAACCATATAATTTCCACCCCAAAGATCACCATGCAATAATGATGGTTTTTCGTTTGAATCACCAATTATCTCTTGAATTTTATTTTCGAGTCTTGATAATCCTTTTCGTAATTCTTCTGTTGAATTACCAAGCTTCTCAGCTAATTCGAACTGGAATAAAATTCTTTTGTTGAAATAGAAGTTGACCCAATTCGAATTTTCATTTTTATCAAAAATATTTTTTTGCGGGTTGGAGCCGATGTAATTGTCTTCGTAAAATCCAAAACTTTCAGAAGTGAATTTATGTATCTCAGCAAAGTTCTTTCCGAACTCTTCAAAAAAGTTTTTCTTTTTGTTTCCTGTTGGAACGTATTCCAGTAAAATGAAGTCCTCATCAGAGTTTAAAACATTAGGAATTCTGATTGCATTTGATTTTGCTAATTCATTCAATCCATTCGCTTCTTTAATGAACATATCATTCGAAATGGATGGATTATATTTCAAAAAGTAAATTGAACCATCTACAGTCGTAACTTTGAAAGCATCACTGATGCATCCTCCTGAAAGAGAAGAGAGGCTTTTAATTTTACTGTCAAGCTTTTCTTCAATTCTAGCTTTTATTTTCTCTTCTGATGTCATCTTCTACTTTTTTAATTAATCCTTCAACTGAATCTTCAAGTATATCAAGAACATTTTCAAATCCATCACCACCACTGTAATAAGGATCGGGAACCTCACCGACTTTTAGATTATTCCCAAAGCTGACCATCTTAAAAATTTTATTCTTGTATTTATTCTTCTTATCGAGTGAAGTTAGCTCGCTGTAAATATCATCATCCATCGTTACTATGTAATCAAACTGTTCAAAATCTATTTCAGGATTGAATTGCCTCGCTTTACTATCCAGAATATAACCTCGTTTCGAAGCATGCCTTATCATTCTTGGATCAGGTAATTCGCCGGTATGGTAATCAAGAGTTCCTGCTGAATCAATTTCTATCGAACCGTTTAATCCTTTTTTCTCCAAAAGTTTTTTTGCGATTCCTTCAGCAGCAGGCGATCTGCAAATATTCCCCATACAAACGAACAGAATTTTTTTCTTCATTAAGTATTTTCTTCTCCGAATATAGTTACGACAATTTTTCTGCTTCCTGAGTGATTCCGATGTTCGCAAAGATAAATACCCTGCCAGGTACCGAGGTTTAACTTTCCATTCGTTATCGGAACTGTTAAGGAATTACCAATCAATGTTGATTTAATATGCGCAGGCATATCATCTGAACCTTCCGAGTTGTGTTCATAATACGGTTCATTTTCTTTGACAGTTCGACTGAAATATTTTTCCATATCGGATCGAACGTCAGGATCAAAATTTTCATTAAGTGTGATTGATGCAGAAGTATGCTTGATTAAGATATGCATCAAGCCGGTTTTGATGCGATTCACTTCAGGTAATTGACTAACCAATTCTTCAGTTATGAGATGAAAACCTCTAGCTCGCGGCTTTAGTGATATTTCTTTTTGAAACCATTTCATTTTATTTGCTCAGCTTCAATATACAGACTGTTGGTGTACTTAAAATCTTTTATTCCTAAACATTTACCATAAACCGTTACAGGTGTTCCAATTGTAAGTGATGAAACTCTCGCTTCTGTTTCTTTATTCATCAACAGGCAAAAAAGGTGAAGTTCACTATTTCCGGTATCCAGTTCAAGCAAGCTTTTTTCACTTTCGAATTGAAGGAATGATTTTATTCCTCCTGTTAGTTCTATTTCTTTCTCAAGAAACCTTTTATCCGAAGCGGGGACATCCAGGCTATAGCTGTTGACCAGCTCATCAGCAGTGACTTTTATGCTCTTATCCTGAAGGACGATGAAGAACAGAACAAAAAGAATAAGCAGCAGCATAATAATGTTAGCGTATTTCTTTTTCTTCTTTCTCAACTCTTTGCTCAGTTTTTTTCTTTCTTAGCATAAAATTAATCCTTTAAACTAAAAAAGGCGAATCAATCGATTCGCCTTTGAATTATAATGCTCTCTTCCCCCCGTCATAACCTGGTGCTCGTAGGAAGGGGAGAGGTACTAATGGTGAGTTAAATTTCGTGCTGGTCAGCGACCCTGCCAACCGGTAAGTAGGGCAGGAAGGTGCTCTTACAATTTTTATTCTCATATTACATTTGTAGGGACAAGTCGCGACTTGTCCCTACATAATTATTATTTGAGCAACAACATCTTCTTAGTCTCAACAAAATCTCTTGCTTGTAGTTTGTAGAAATAAATTCCGCTTGTTAGGTTAGCTCCTGTAAAATCAGCCCTGTAAACGCCGGCGGATTTTTCTTCATCAATTAAGGTTGCAATTTCGTAGCCGAGTATGTCAAATACTTTAACTACCACTTGAGAAGATTGTGGAATAGAATATTTTATTTTAGTACTCGGGTTAAACGGATTCGGGAAATTATTACTTAAGTTGTATTCAGTTAGAATGCCATCAATTTGTTCTTCTTCAACAAATGAAACGCCTCCGTTGGTTGTGTGGAGGATTGTACCACGTTCTCCCACAGTCCAACCGAAATTTTGATCGGTGAAATGAACTGACCGTAACCAAGCATTTGTCCTGCTTGTTTGAGATGTCCAGTTTGTTTCGCCATCCATTGATTTCAGGATTGTTCCATAACTTCCCACAGCCCAGCCAATGTTTTGATCACATCATTATACTGACCAAAAACAGCTGAGTTTGTACCGCTCTATACTTAATTGTCTGAAATGTATGCATCGTCTGAGCCACGAGTGGCGGGGCACACAATGTACGTTGACAAATTGAATCAGCTCGGATTACTATTTCTTATTACTAGCGTGTGGATTGTTCCCGGTCCCACGGACGAACTCTTCGTCGTACCACTGTGCATAATGATGTTTCGCCCACCGCCGGTTGACGTAACCTGATATCATTCCTGAGATGCCCGTTCGA
>JAOTUT010000320.1 GCA_029863735.1 Ignavibacteria bacterium | reverse complement strand
TATAGATGGTGTAGGAGCCCGTGACTGGGAAGATATGGCAATTGGTCCTGGACCTGATTCTGGTGAACAGTATTTGTACATTGGAGAAATTGGAGATAATAATGCACTGTTTGAAATTAAGTATATATATAGAGTGCCTGAGCCGGATGTAGATTCCAGTCAAACACCTATAGATACCACCCTTTATGGAGCAGAAGTCATAACTTTCAAATATCCAGATGGAAGTCGAGATGCAGAGACGGTTATGGTGGATCCAATAACTAAGGATATTTATATTGTCTCGAAGAGAGAAAACAATGTTAGAGTCTATCTTGCTCCTTATCCGCAATCAACCACTGATACAATAACACTTGAACATAAAGCTACTCTTGACTCCACTCAGATTACTGGTGGAGACATTTCTCAATCTGGACTTGAAATACTAATTAAGACTTACTATAGTATTTTCTACTGGCATCGAGAACCGGGGCAAGAGTTGTGGGAGGCGCTTGCGAATCCGCCTCTAATAATCCCATATATTCAAGAATCGCAGGGTGAGGCAGTTGGTTGGGAACCTGAGGAATTAGGAGGTTACTATACAACAAGTGAGGAGCGGGATAGTATCCCTGCGCACCTCTATTTCTATCCTCGTCTTGATTCTACTGTATTTGTTGTTGATGATAGTGAACTACCAGTAGTACATAGTTTGTTCCAGAATTTCCCTAACCCATTTAACCCAGCTACAACAGTTAAATACCAAATACCGGAATTTAGTTTTGTTACACTTAAAGTTTATGATGTATTGGGAAGTGAAATCGTTACACTTGTTAACAATGGAAAACCTGCTGGAAGTTATGAGGTTGAGTTTAATGCAACTACTTTACCAAGCGGTGTATACTTCTACAGACTACAATCAGGTTCTTTTGTTGAAACTAAGAAGATGATTTTGCTGAAGTAAAAAATACAATCGAAGGGATAGGTCGTGACCTGTCCCTACTAATACAATGTGAAAATAAAAATTGTGTTGGTGAATTTCTAGTAACTTAAACTCTTGCAATTCTGTAATTTTTTCTTGCGAAGTAAATTTCTTTTGTGAAGGTTTTTATCACTGTTGCAATAGGAACAGCAAGCAGCATTCCTATTATTCCAAACAAAATTCCTCCGCTAATGATAAGAAGTATTATCGTAATAGGATGCATTTCCACACTCTTACCGAAAATATATGGCTGCAAAAAACCATTGTCAAAAGCGTAAGTAATTAAAACAACTAGCAGGATGAGTGGAACTTGTGAGAGATCTCCGTACTGAACTATCGATACAATAATTGCCGGAATTCCTCCGATAATGGGACCTATGTATGGAATTAAATGACCGAGTCCTGCAATTAAACCAAGCGGCAAAGCATTTGGGATACCAATAAAATAAAATCCGAATCCAATCATTATACCAACAAAAGTTGCATCGAAGATCCATGCTCTAACAAATAAGCCAAGTCGAAGTGTTACTTTCTTCATAACGTAATAGGACATTTCAAAATATTTATTAGGGATTGTCTGTAGAAGCCCCATTAAAATTTTTCTATAATCCTTTAAAAGGAAAAATGTTATGAATGGTACAAGAACAAGTACAGCAATGACTGATACAATGCTTGAAAGAACGTATGTTACTGTGCCGAAAATATTGGTAACCTGGGAGGTAATAAAAAATTCAATTTTGCTTGTCACATCACCAGCTTTGAGAAAAGGAATGTAGTGCATTAAAGTTACTTCAAGTGTTTTCATCTCATCTGCAAATGAAAATCCCTCCAAAGCACTAATAAGTTGGTCCATCTGAAAAACAAATTTCGGAATTATAATAGATAGGCTAAAGTATATCACGAATCCAAAAACTCCGAAAATTAACAAAGTTGAAGTAAGACGGTTGAAACCTTTAGCTTCAAGTATTGAAACAAACGGTGCAAGAATGAATGCAAGTAAAATAGACAGTGCAAGAATGATTAAGATCTCACTGAGGAGGTAAAAGATGTAAAGAAATATTATTACAGCGACAGCAGAAAGAAAAAATTTAGTTGCTTTATTGAAGGTTGAATCTGACATAATTATCTAAAATTAATTTACAGCTTCAATTCTTCTTATTCCGGGTACCTGACTCATCAAAGCTTTTTCGATGCCTGCACGCAGCGTTAATGTTGACATAGGACAGTTTTCACAATCACCGGTGAGCTTAACTTTCACAATTTTTTCTTCTGTTATCTCAACCAGTTCAACATCGCCGTTATCTGCTTGCAGAAACGGTCTGATTGATTCAAGTGCTTTTAGAATTTCTTCTTTCATCGTATTTGTAAATTCACTTATGTAAATCTAATGATTTTTTTGAAATCGAAAAGTATTAAGTAGCAGTGAATTGTCATTGCGAGTCCCGTTTCATCTGAATTAAGTAAAATTCTGAGAGGTCATTCCCACGAAAGTGGGAATCAATTTCTTGCCTGCAGCCTTAGATTCCCGTTTTCACGGGAATAACTCGGAGACTAATCATCATCACCAAGTAAAATTTCTACTTTCCCGGGAGCTTTTGAATTCCTGATGTTTACCTGTTCGGTTAGATTTCTTGAAATATCCATAATAATATCAGATTCATTTGAATCGGGGATATCGAATACAATTGGTACCCCTTTATCACCACCTTCCCTTATTTGTGGATTTATTGGAATGCCGCCGAGAAATGGAACGTTCAATTCTTTGGATATTCTTTCACCGCCGCCTGTGCCGAAAATATCATATCGTGTTTTTGTATCGGGTGCAATAAAGTAGCTCATATTTTCAATCAAGCCGAGGACAGGAACATTTACACGTTCAAACATCTTTAATGCTTTTCTTGCATCAATGAGTGAAACTTCCTGCGGAGTAGTAACAATAACGGCTCCGGTAAGCGGAATAGTTTGAACAAGTGTTAGTTGAATATCACCTGTTCCGGGAGGCATATCAAACACAAGATAATCCAATTCTCCCCAGGCAACATCGGTCATAAATTGCTTGATAGCTCCACTTGCCATTGGTCCGCGCCAAATAATTGGAGCATTATCATCAACAAGTAATCCAATGGAAATCATTTTTAATCCAAAGGCATCAAGCGGAATT
>JAOTUT010000017.1 GCA_029863735.1 Ignavibacteria bacterium | reverse complement strand
ATGTTATTGCTAATTCAAGCGAAGGTTATCACTATAGTGGAACAATCCAGCTACGCAAACTGTTTGACTTCGGACTACGCACAGGTCTTTCATATACATATCTTGAAGCCAAAAACCTTCTGAAATCAACAGAAATTGCAAGTGTGCTATTCGCAGAGAATCCGGTAAAAGGAGATCCCAACAAACCGGAATTAAGTTACTCAGAATTTGGTACTCGTCATCGAATAACCGGTAACGCAACTTATACACACGTATGGTCTGATAATTTTCAAAGTCATTTTGGATTATTCTTTGAAGTTGCTGAAGGAAACAGATTTGCTGGTGCTGGTGGTAACAGGTATTCATTTGTTTATTCCGGAGATGTTAACGGAGATGGGCAGGCTGGTAATGATCTTATTTACATTCCTGCAAGTCAAAGTGAAATCAATTTGGTACCATATACTTATATTGATGCAAACAATAATACAGTAACAGTAACAGCCGATGCACAATGGGCCGCACTCAATGCTTTTATCGAACAGGACGATTACCTGAAAGAGCATCGCGGTGAAATTGCTGAGAGGTTTGGTGCAGTTAATCCGTGGTGGTGGAATATTGACTTCAGATTTATGCAGGATTTTGCTTTCTTATTGGGTGGAATGAAGCATACCTTTCAGCTTAGTGTGGATATATTGAATGTTCCGAGCTTGCTTAGTATAGGCGGAGTAAGAAAAATTGCCAGCTCAACTGCAACATCTCCCCTCGTAGCTGTACCTGATGCAAATGGTTTAGTACAGTTTGATGCCGACGGGAAACCACTTTTAAATTTTAATACAAATCTTAAAGAAACTTATGTTGACGATCCTGGTGTAAATTCCCGCTGGCAAATACAACTTGGCATAAGGTATTTCTTTCAATAAAAACCTTTTTAACAAACCCCTGTTTAAGACGGGGGTTTTTTATTGATATGGGGTTCAGAAACAAAAAAAGGCGTCCAACAGACGCCTTTCAGAATTTAATTATGAAATAACTTGTTAATCACGCGCTTTAGCTTCATTGACTACGATATTTCTTCCGCCTAATTCCGAATCATGCAAAGCCTTGATGGCTTTTTGTGCATCGTCGGCACTTCCCATTTCAACGAATCCGAACCCTCTTGATCTGCCGGTAGTACGATCCATAACTACTTTAGCAGAAACAACGTTTCCGTGTTCTTCAAATGCTTCTTTTAATTTGTCGTCGTTAACCGACCATGGGAGAGAACCCACAAATAACTTAGTACTCACTAGAACTCCAAAAAAATGATTAATAAAAACCGGTCTATTACCGGAAAGTTCAAAACTAAGTAAAATAGATATTATTGCCTAACTATTAATTTATTCTGTAATGATTCAAATAACCAAAAGACTATCTGAAAGTATTCTTAAAAATGGTTGAATTTATTTCTATATCGGGCTAAGTTCGTGAAGTAAATAATATAATTGAGGCCAAGAGATGAAAACAGACGAGAGAATGACAGATGCTGCTGTTCATGCTCTAAAAGAATTGTTTGATATTGATTCAGACGATAAAGTTCTGATATTAACTGATGTTCATTGCAAAACAATAGCGAATGCTTTTAGAATTGGTTGCAATAGAACTAATTCTGAAACATGGATATATGAAATTGATGAACAAAACCGTCCACTAAAAAATCCTCCTGAAGAACTGTTGAAAATGTTGACGGGTAAAACCATTGTTCTGAATATTATCAAAGCGTATGCTGAAGAAATTCCTTTTCGTATTAATTGGATTTTTAAAATCGAAGAGATTAAAAAAATAAAGATGGGGCATATGCCCGGCATTACAGAAGATATGATGCATCGTTCTGTAAATGTAGACTATCATAAAATGAGTGCAGTCTCAGATTCACTTCTTGCAAAATTGCAGAAAGCCGTCAAAATTAATATTACAACAGAAGAAGGAACAAATTTAATCCTCGGTGTGAAAGATCGTCCATTTACCGGAGAGGTTGGGTTGATACAAGGAGAATTGATTAATCTTCCCTGTGGTGAAGTTTATTGTGCGCCACTTGAAACTGAAGCAGATGGTGTTGTACTGTTTAATGCAAGTATTGGCGATATAGGTTTGCTCAAAACCCCACTAAAGGTTTATCTGGAAAAAGGTAGGATTACAAAGTTTGACAGCGAAGATAATAATTTGATCAACGAAATATCTCGACTGCAAAATATTGATGAAGATTCGATGGTAATAGGTGAATTAGGAATTGGTGTAAATCCCGGTGCTGTTATAACCGGAAATATGCTGGAGGATGAAAAAGCATTAGGTACAGCACATATAGCTTTTGGTAATAATGAGGATTTCCCGGGTGGTGGTAAAAACAAATCAAAAATTCATCGGGATTATTTGTTCTACAGACCGACTATCGAAGTAACTTATTCAGATAATTCAAAGCAGATAATAATCAGGAAAGGCGCTTTCAATTTTTAATTGCATTCAGCTTAAAGCAAAATCTACTGCTGCTTTGGCATGTATTTCAAGAGTGTTAAAAACAGGGAGGCTAGTATCTTTTTGTTTAATTAAAAGAGGAATTTCGGTACATCCCAAAACAATTCCCTGTGCGCCTCTTTGCTCAAGGTCACTCATTATTTTCAGGAATTTTTCTTTAGTCTCTTTTTTAAATTCTTCTTTGAGCAGTTCATTCATAATTGCATCGTGAAGGAATTTACGTTCAGGCTTTGGTGGGACAAGAGATTCAATCCCAGCCTCCTTTAGTCGTTTTGAATAGAAATCCATTTCCATTGTGAATCTTGTTCCAAGAAGACCGATCTTTAATAATCCTTTTCCATTAATCTCTTTTGCTGTTGCGTCAGCAATATGAACGATCTTTAAATCAGTTTCTTTCTCCAAATCATCAGCATATTGGTGCAAAGTATTTGCACAAAGGATTATAAAATCAACAGAAGCAGCTCTTAATTTCTGAGCTGAGCCAAGGACTAATTTATAAACTCCACCGTGATCTTCAACTTTGTTAAGCTTATCTATTTCTGCATAGTTAAAAGAGGTAAGTACAATCTTAGATGAATTTAATCCGCCAAGTCTGCGGTTTATTTCCTGATTAATTATACGGTAGTATTCAAGAGTTGAAGGCCAACCGGTTCCGCCAATCATTCCAATTGTTTTCACAAGCTTACCCTGAATAGAGAAAAATTTTTCTTTATTAAACAGGAAGACTGGAGAGGAAATCACCTATGTAATATGGCCAGATAATTAAGGCCAGCAAACCCTTGAAGAATGTAAGTTTCAGGAACCCTATTGTAAACAACCAGCCGATAAACCAGACCGGTCCCATTATTCCCGCAACTTCAACTTTTCTGCTCATAATTTTCCTCCAGATAATTTTTACAACTACAAACTTAATAAAGAAAAATAAAAAAGGCGTCCTTACGGGACGCCTTGTTAAATAGAAAATAATTATATATTATTTCATCAATAGCATTTTCTTTGTGTCAACAAAATCACCAGCGGTAATTGTGTAAAGATAAACACCACTAGGCAGCCGGTTCGCATTGAATTTTATTTCGTGTTTACCGCCGGGCATATTTTGATTCACCAGTGTAGTTATCTCATTTCCAAGTACATTATATATCTTCAGGGTTACAAAAGTAATTTTTGTTAACGTAAAGCTGATGCTCGTAGATGGATTGAAGGGGTTAGGGTAATTCTGCGAGAGAGAATAAGTCTCGGGTATAAAATCTATTTCGATAATATTTGAATAAGAGAATGTACCGCCGAAGTCCACTTGCTTTAACCTGTACTGTAGTTTTACTGAAAGGTTCAACACAGATAGATCATTAAAGAACTGGTAGTTTGTAATTTCTGTAGTAGTTCCTCGTCCTTCGACGAATCCAATAGTCTCCCAGTTAGATGACTGATTCCTCTGAATCTCAAAACCGCTATTATTTAACTCTGTAGCCGTGGTCCATTCCAATAAAACACCTTCATCTTTTATCGAGGCGTTAAATGAAGTCAACTCAACCGGGACTATAATCTGTGCAACATTACTATAAGCTGATTGGCCGAATGCATTATAAGCTGTAATTCTATAGTTATAAGTTGCATATGAAACAGTGTTGTCTACAAATAAGTTAGTATTTGCAGAAACCGTATCTATGACTACAAATGCATCGGGACCTTGACTCTCCCTCTCGATAATAAAACCGAATTCGTTGTTAGAGTTGTCTGTCCACGTTAACTCAACGGAAAGGGGACTTGGAATAAACTGCGCAACTAAGTTAGTGGGTGGATCTGGTGGTAAGCTTGGCTGAAACACAACATGAGTTGAATCCCATCTTCGTGGCGAAGGATTTTTAAATCCAGCATTGACTAGATAAGGCCCTTCAGATGGAGCAGTTAATATAAAAGGATTGCTCGAGGTACTATTTATTACGGCTACTACAGTACCGTTTTCATCAACTAATTCTCCACCCACATTGCTTGTTGTACCCGTCAATGTAACCTGAACCTGGAAATTGCTCATTGGAACAACACTAATCATATTATCCTGAAATGAATGACAACCCGAGCCGGAACAACCCGGAGCTGAACCATTAAAACCAGGCTCTGAATGTAAATAAAATGTTAAAAAAAGTGTTAATATGGTTGTTAAAAGTAAGTGCATCGGTTTCATATGTTCTCCTTATATTTATTTTGATTAACATTTAGCAACTATTATACCGCACCCCTTTTTGCCAAATATCAACTAAAATAAAGTGAGATTTTCAGTTATGAGAGAATATTTGCTAAAGTTGACGTCGGCGTTGTCAAAATAAAAAAGCCCCGAGGGAAACCGAGGCTTAACTAAATTCGAGAGAGTTTAAAAAATTTTCGGATGTTGTCTATGAAAATCAGTAGCATCCTGATATTTCTTAGAAAAAGAAATCAATCTCCCCTCGTCAAACAATCTTCCAATAAAAGTTATACTGGTTGGAGTCCCATCATCTGAAAAACCATTTGGTAAAACAACGCAAGGATGTCCAGTTAAATTTGTGAGTAATAAATTATCTCCTTCCCACGAAGGTGCAACATAAAGATCAATTTTGCTCATCAATTTTTCCATTTGCTGAATGAGCAGAAACCTGATTCTGTTTGCATTAATGTATTCTACTGCAGGAATAAATCTGGAAGCCCGGAAAACATTTGGCCACGCATCTTTTATTTGTCTGACCAAAAGATCATCTCTGTTACTACGAGTAAGTTCATCAAATGCAGCACCTGCTTCTGCAGAAAGAATTATTGCGAGATCATTAACAGGAAGTGTCGGTAACTCTATTGGAATTAATTCTGCCCCCAGATCTTTAAGTTTGGCGAGCGTAACCGAATCCTGCAAATGAAAATCATACTGTTTGTCAAAGTCAAATTTTAAATATCCAATCTTCAGTTTGCTAAAATCTATTTCCGGATGGTAATTAAAGGGGACATTATATAATGTTTGATCAATTCCATCTTGTCCGTTAATGATGTTGAAGACAATTGCAAGCTCTTCTGCACCTCTACAGATCGCTCCAATTTTATCCATACTCCAGCTAAGAGCCATTGCACCCGTTCTGCTTACTCTTCCGTAAGTCGGTCGCAAACCTGTTGTTCCACAAACCGTTGAAGGCGAAACAATTGATCCCCAGGTTTCTGTGCCAATGGCGAAAGGAAGAAGTCCTGCAGAAACTGATGAGGCTGAGCCAGCAGAAGAACCGCTTGAACCTTTAGTTGTATCCCAGGGATTTCTTGTCATTCCTCCAAACCAGACATCTCCCCAGGCAAGTGCACCAAGTGTTAACTTTGCACAAAGAACCGCTCCGGCTTCTTCAAGTTTTATAATTACACTTGCATCTTCGTCGATCATCTGGTCTTTATAAGGAGTTGCACCCCAGGTTGTTTTGTAACCCTTTGCCGCCAGAAGATCCTTTGCACCGAAAGGGATTCCATGAAGCATTCCACGATATTTTCCCTGATTAATTTCTTCATCTAATAACTTTGCTTGTTTTAGTGCTCTCTCTTCAGTTAGCGAAATCACACAATGAAGTGTCGAATCATATTTTTTTAATCTTTCAAGAAAAAAGTTTGTCAACTCGGTTGATGTAATTTGTTTTGTTCTGATTAGTTCTGCAAGTTCGCCTATGGAATAAAATGCAAGATCATTTCTATCTTCAGGTAATTTTACATAAGAGTAACTACTGAACGTAATTGGTTTTTGTTCTTTTGGAAATTCGAACCCAGCAGGAATGGGATTAAACTGAATTGCCGGAGGAACATTATTATTTAAATCGATTGCTCTTATATGTTTGTAATTTACAAATTGTGAATCGAGACTACTTAATATCGAATCTCTTTCCGCATCAGTAAATTCAAGCCCGATTATCCTATCGGCATTTTCAATATTTTCTTTGGTGATTGATTGAGGAAAACAGTTCAGGTTAATAATTATAACTGAAGCAGCAATTAGTAATGTAAATGTTTTCATAGTTTAAACCCTATTTGATTTTATTATGGGGATTTTTCACTTTGGTAATAATAATGAAAATGTAGTTTAATATAGGTAGAGACGCATCGCAATGCGTCTCTACAATGGGATGTTTGGTAACTAAGCTGCTTCCGGAGTTTGGAGTTTTCTGAGTTCGGAGTAAAGCTGCTCATCCGTTAGTTCGTGATCCACAAGTTTGCCTGAAAAATAATCTTCATAAGCACTCATATCGAAATATCCATGTCCGCAAAGATTAAACAGGATGGTTTTCTTCACACCTTCTTCTTTTGCTTTAATTGCTTCGCGTATTACCTGAGCAATTCCATGGTTTGCTTCGGGTGCGGGGATTATTCCTTCTGCACGTGCAAAAGTCACTCCTGCTTCAAAACATTCAATCTGTTGTAAAGCAACCGCTTCAATTATTTTATCTTTCAATAATTGGCTTATGATTGCACCAGCACCGTGGTAACGCAAACCGCCTGCATGGATTGGCGCAGGTACAAATGTATGCCCAAGTGTGTACATTGGAATTAATGGAGTTAAGCCAACCATGTCACCAAAATCATATCGGAATTCTCCTTTAGTTAATTTAGGACAACTGGCTGGTTCGACAGCAATGCACCTAATATTCTTTCCTTCCTGAAAATTGTATCGGAGAAACGGAAAAGCTATCCCGGCAAAGTTTGAACCGCCGCCAAAAGGTGCAATTATAATATCAGGAAAATCACCTGTCATTTCTAACTGCTTTATTGCTTCCTGCCCGATTACGGTTTGATGCATCAATACATGATTGAGAACGCTTCCAAGAGCGTAATTTGTTCCTTCAGTTGTGGCAGCCATCTCAACTGCTTCGGAAATTGCTATGCCTAAACTTCCGGGAGAGTTTGGATCTTCGCTGAGAATTTTTCTGCCGGAATTTGTTCTGTCACTTGGCGATGAATGGACCTGTGCACCAAAAGTATTCATCATAACTTTTCTATATGGCTTTTGATCGTAGCTTATCTTCACCATATAAACTTCGCAGCCCAGACCAAACTGTTGGCAGGCAAAACTTAAAGCGCTGCCCCACTGTCCGGCACCTGTTTCCGTTATTAGTGCTTTTACTCCCTCCATCTTATTATAATATGCTTGAGCGATTGCTGTATTCGGCTTATGTGAACCTGTTGGACTTACACCCTCATATTTATAATAAATTTTCGCAGGTGTGTCCAATAACTTTTCAAGATTAGTTGCCCGAAACATCGGGGTGGGACGGTAAAGTTTGTAAACGCTTCTTACCTCATCGGGAATTTCAATATATCTTTCCTGCGAGACTTCCTGCTTTATAAGTTCCATTGGAAAAAGTGCAGCGAGGTCCTCAGGACCGATTGGCTGCTTTGTTCCCGGGTGCAGTGGAGGCAAAGTTGGATTAGGCATATCAGCCTGGATGTTGTAATATTTATCCGGAAGTTCGGAATCAGTTAAAAGAATCTTCTTCGCAATACTCATGGTATTACTCCTTTCAATAATAGATTATTGATTTATATGTTTTATGAAATAAAATTATTTACTTGTCGCGGAGACAAAGTCTACGGACGTATGAACGTAAGTATGTAGAAATATTTTAGCGGCGCCAGCCACGCCAGGAGAGTGTGTTGGAAAGATTTGAAAAGTGATATTTAGAAAAAGTGTTTTTCATTGTTTATTTAATTCCGGTTGCAATATATTTTTTTGAGTCTTGGAAGTCAAGCGGTTTATTTTCTCTCCAAAACTTCTATTCTTGACTCAATTGCAACTTTACCATTTCTATCGGATACCATATTTTGACCAAACATAACTTTATTATCTATCTTTCTGTACTTTGAGAGAGTCAACAATGGTTCGTGCAACCGCTCAGCAGTTTCCTGATTTGTAGTTGTAATAACGCAACGTGCGCAAGGTTTTAAAACCTCAAATACAATTTCTCCGATTTTAATTTTTTTCCATTCATCTTCTTCAAACGGTTTTCCCCCGGTAAATACGAAGTTTGTCCGGAATCTATTCATGGGCAGGGGAACTTCCATTCTTAAATTAAGATCATCAAGTGATGATTGCCCGATGATTAGAAAAGGATAACCATCTGCAAAACTTACAATTTTATTTTTAGCATAATCAGGATTAGTATTTCTTTTAGTAGTATTGGGCATATAAACTAAACTGCATTTAATTCCGATCGCTTCGGTGAACCAATCATTTACATCGTTGTTATATTTTAGTGCCGGTACATTGTCTTTCCATATTTGCACACTAACCTCTTTTTCATCATAAGGTAAAGCTTGAATGGTTAAGGGAGAAAGTTTATTTTGCTTGTGCAAAACGGTTAACAGATTATCCTTTCTTTCTACTTTAATCAATGCCATTTGTGGATAAGGCCTCTGTGTGATAAACCGGTTTGATTCATCAACAAGCATAAGTCTTCGATCATGTTTTAATCCTCTTTCTTCAACCCCGGCTGATTGAAGCGAAATACCCGAAAGCGATTTTATGGGATAGATGTTTATTTTTGATAAGAAGTACTTGCTCATTATCTAAATGTTATTTTTTATACCAATCATTAAATAGATAAAAGAAATTCCTTAAATGATGAAAGTGAAGCTGAGAGTTTTACCACCTTCTTCTCTTTATGCAATACCGATTCTAATCTATCGGGCATCTCTACTTCTGTACTGATGGCATCTTCAACACTATCAAGAAATTTTGCAGGGTGGGCTGTCTCAATAAATATTCCGTTAGACATTTCATTTATTTGCTGAAGATAATTTTGTAATCCTAAATATCCTACAGCACCGTGTGGATCCATTACATAATTATACTTTTTATATACATCCCGAATAGCATTAATTGTTTGTGAATCATTAAATGAAAATCCCGAAACATCCTTGCGTAAATTTTCAACACTACTATTGCAAAGAGCCTGAATTCTTACAAAGTTACTTGGATTACCAACATCCATTGCATTGGATATTGTTTTTATAGAGGCGGCTGGTGAGAATGTTCCGGTTTTTAAATACTTAAGAACAACATCATTCACATTTGAAGACAAAACATATTTTTTTATTGGGAGACCCATATGTTTTGCTAACAAGCCGCTTGTAATGTTACCTAAATTTCCACATGGTACCGATATAATTATTGGTTCACTATTTGTTATTCTCGCTTGTGCGTAAGCATAAAAGTAATAGAAAGATTGAGGTATTAAACGTGCAACGTTTATAGAATTTGCTGATGTAAGCGTGAAGCGTTTATTTAACTCCGAATCTAAAAATGCCTGCTTTGTTATTTTCTGACAATCGTCAAAAGTACCTTCAATTTCCAGTGAGGTAATGTTGTTACCAAAAGTAGTTAATTGCTGTTCTTGAATATGGCTTACTTTGTTGCTTGGATATAGCAGGAACACTTGTATACCCGGCACATTGAGAAACCCACTGGCTACAGCACTTCCCGTATCTCCTGAGGTCGCCACAAGAATTGTTAGCTCTTTCCCCGATTGCTCAACATAAAACCCCATTAGCTTGGCCATAAACCGTGCTGCAAAATCTTTGAATGCAAGCGTTGGTCCATGAAAAAGTTCGAAGCTGAATAAATTATTATCAAGCTCTACTAATGGAGCATCGAAATTAAAGGCTTCATTAATAATTGTCCTTAAATTATCTTCGGAAAGATCATCACTTATAAATGCACTTGCTACTTGAAATGAAATTTCCTGAAAAGTTAAAGTTGGTAATGAGTTTATAAACCCACTCGGTAATTCGGGGATTTGTTTTGGCATATAAAGGCCATTGTCCTCAGGCAAACCTTTAAGCACAGCAGTTTTAAAATCAACCTCGGTGCTTTTTTTATTTGTGCTGTAATAGAGCATTATTCATCTTGGGATATTACTCGTGCCCCCTCAATATTGACTTCTGAAACATAGATTGTATTATCAATTCCTTTTGCATCACAAGTATCTTTCATTGATTGGCCGACATTATTTGCTGTGTCTCTGGATTTTGATAGAGCAAAGATAGCCGGACCCGAACCCGAGATACTGCAGCCAAGTGCACCGGCACCTATCGCAGCCTTTTTAATGTCTGTGAAACCAGGAATTAATTTTGAGCGTACTGGCTCAACAATAACATCTTGAAGTGAGCGGCCAATTAATTCGTAATCCTTTGTTAATAATCCAGTAACCAATCCCCCCACGTTTCCCCATTGTGTTACCGCATCTTTTAGAAAAACTTTTTCTGAAAGGATTTTACGTGCATGTTCAGTTTGTATTTCTAATGCGGGATGAAGTATTGTGCATATGAGTTCATCAGGCACAGCAAGTGATATAGTGTCAAGCGGATTATAGCTGCGTACAAGGATGAAGCCCCCGAGCATTGATGGTGCGGCATTATCAGCATGTGCTGTACCACAGGCAGCTTTTTCTGCTTCTAAAACGAAAGGCAGCAGCTCTATTCTTGATAGTTGATTATCAAACAATATGTTTGCAGCTAATACTGCAGCAACAGCTGAAGCAGCGCTTGATCCAAGACCGCTTCCCAGGGGCATGTTTTTTTGCAATTCAATTTCAATACCATCGGAGACATCTATTCTTTTCAGAAGCTCTATTACAGCTATGCCGGCAGTGTTTTTATATGGCTCTCGTGGTAACCGGCGGTCGTCTCCACTAATATTTTTTATAAACACTCCCAGCCTCTCAATTTTCCTCACTGTGGCCACATCACCAGGCTCATTAACAGCAAAGCCCATTATATCAAATCCGCAAGCTACATTTGAAACAGTTGCAGGTGCAAATACACTAACTTCGCTGGGCATTAAAACTTTCCTAACATGGATTTAATAAGATTAATTTTCTATAAAAGATTTCAGTTTAATATTCTTATAATATCTGCAAACATCCCAGCCGCAGTAACCTCAGCACCTGCACCTGGACCCTTAATCACGAGTGGTCTATCATGATAACGATCAGTGGTAAACGAGATAATATTATCACTCCCTGATAAATTATAAAACGGGTGGTCTGAACCAACATCCTGAAGAGTTACTTGAGCATTACCATTTTCCAAAATTGCAATGTAACGTAAAACCCTTCCTTCTTTTTCGGCATCGGTACGGCGGTTTTCAAAATCCGGATTAGCTTTTTCAAATTCTTCAAAAAACTTTTCGATCGTAGGTATGCTGCGGCAATTTTCCGGCACCAGGTTTTCTACTTGTATATCATTTAACTCCAGAGATAATCCCATTTCACGCCCCAATATCAGCAGCTTGCGAGCCACATCGAGGCCATTTAAATCATCACGCGGATCAGGTTCTGTATATCCTGTTTTCATAGCCATGTAAACTACTTCGCAGAATGATTTTTCTTTGCCAAATGAATTAAAAATATAGCTCAGCGTACCAGACAAAATTGCTTCTATTTTTAAAATTTTATCTCCGCTTCCACGCAAGTCATTCAACGTACTAATTACGGGAAGACCTGCTCCCACGTTTGTTTCATATAGGAATTTTGCACCACTTCTTGATGCTGCCGTTTTTAGTTTATTATAAAGTTCAAAGCTTCCTGAATTTGCTTTTTTATTTGCTGTTACTATAGAAATACTAGCATCCATAATGTTTTTATAATATTCGATAATCTCATCACTGGAAGTACAATCTACAAACACGCTGTTAGGCAAATTCTGTGTAACCATATTATTAATGAATGAATGCAGATTAGTATCCACTTCAGATTCATCAAGGCGTTTTTGCCATTCTTCAATCATTATCCCATCTACATTAAAAACATTTTTGCGAGTGTTTGTTAATGCAACAAGTTTAAGTTCAATTTGTCTTTCGTTTTTCAAAAATTGATAATGATCATTCAATTGTCTAAGCAAGGCACTGCCTACAAGACCGGTACCAACTACAAATAGGTTTATTGATCGGGTCTCCGATAAAAAGAAGGAATCGTGAATTGCGTTTAGTGCTTTTATCTCATCCTGTTTTGGAACAACAACAGAGATATTAAGCTCTGAGGAACCCTGTGCAATTGTTATTACATTTATTCCGTTTTTACCAAGAGCTTGAAATAGACGCCCAGATATCCCCGGTGTCTTACGCATATTTTCTCCAACCACAGCAATAACTGACAGGTTTGTTTCAACAATTGGATGGTCAATCTGCTTTGTTTCAATTTCAAGTCTAAATTCTTCTTCGATTATCCTTTTTGCCCCGTTGGAATCTTTTGGCGCAACAGCAAAACATATTGAATGCTCGGAAGATGCCTGTGTTATTAATATTATATTAATTCCTTCCCTGGCAAGGGTACCAAAAACGCGCATAGCTGTGCCGGTCACACCAAACATCCCACTTCCCTGAACACGAAACAAGGCAACTTCGGGAATTGAAGTAACGCATTTAATTAAATAAGAGCCAAGCGTGTCCTCGTCACTAATTATAGAACCGGCAAAGTCTTTATTGAATGTATTAAGGATTTTAATTGGTATGTTTTCATTTAATGCCGGTTGCATAGTTGGGGGATGAATAACATTGGCTCCAAAATGTGACATCTCCATAGCTTCTTCATAAGTCAGGCGCTTAATTGAAAAAGCCTTGGGCACTTTTCTTGGATCGGCCGTCATTACACCATCTACATCGGTCCATATTTCAATTTCCTCTGCATTTAAAGCGACGGCAACAATCGAAGCGGTAAAATCTGAGCCGCCTCTGCCAAGCGTGGTAGTTTCAGATTTTTCTGTGAAGCCCAAAAATCCAGTGACGATAATTAACCCGGGGTGCGATTTAAAATATTCGTTTAGGTTTTGGTTGGACAATTTAAAATTTACTCTTGCCGCACCAAAGTTCTCATCTGTTTTTATAACATTACAGGCGTCAAGATAGTGTACGTTCTCTATACTATTTTTTAAACTTTCACTTACAATAAAGCAGGATAGCCTTTCGCCAAAACTCATTACAAAATCAAGTGTTCGTGCAGAAAGTTCTTTCACCAGAAATATTCCGTGCAATATATCTTTCAGCTCTTCAAATGATTGGTTTACACTTTGCTGTACGCCTTCTTGATTTTGTTCAATTAGAGCGGGAATAAAATGTGAATGAATTTCTCTAAAACTCTGAAGTAATTCTATATATTGAACATTACCTTCCCCGGCCATGCGGCTCATTTCAACAAGCTGATCCGTTGATTTCCCGAAAGCGGAAAGCACCACGGCCACATCAGTATTATTGTTTGCTACTTCCTTTATAATATTT
>JAOTUT010000319.1 GCA_029863735.1 Ignavibacteria bacterium | reverse complement strand
GCTAAAGCAAGATCGAGCATCCGGGCAAATTTATTTATTCTGAGTGCGATTGCTTTCAAGCCTTCTGCACCGTGATAAACAGCATACATTCCCGCCATTACTGCCAGAAGTACCTGTGCCGTGCAGATGTTGCTTGTTGCTCTTTCGCGTTTAATGTGTTGCTCACGTGTCTGCAAAGCCATTCTCAAAGCTCTGTTGCCATCAGCATCAACAGATACTCCAATAATTCTTCCGGGAATACTTCGCTTGAACTCTTCTTTTGTTGCTAAGTAGGCGGCATGTGGACCGCCAAGTCCCATTGGGATTCCAAATCTTTGAGAACTGCCAACAACTGCATCTGTACCAAATTCTCCAGGCGGCTTTAATAAAGTTAAGCTCAGCAGATCAGCAGCGACAACTTTGAATATATTCTTTTCAATTGCCTGCTGAAATAATAAAGTGTAGTCTCTTACTTCTCCATGACCTGCAGGATATTGGACTAAAATCCCGAAAATATCATCCGATAGTTCTGCAGTCAATACATTGCCAACTCTTAATTCAATACCGATGGGATTTGCTCTTGTTTTAAGAACATCAAGTGTCTGCGGAAAAACTTCTTCAGAAACAAAGAACACATTTGCATTCTTCTTCTCCTTCGGACGAAGAGTAAAAAACATACTCATCGCCTCAGCAGCAGCAGTTCCTTCATCAAGCAAGGAAGCGTTTGCAATTTCCATTGCTGTAAGATCAGAAACTACCGTTTGAAAATTAAGGAGTGCTTCAAGTCTGCCCTGCGCAATCTCAGCTTGGTAAGGAGTGTATTGTGTATACCAACCAGGATTTTCAAGAATGTTTCTCTGAATAACTGTCGGAAGAATTGAAGGATAATATCCCATTCCGATATATGATTTATAGACCTTATTTTTAGAGGCGATATTCTTTAAATCCTCAAGAAAAATATGCTCAGTGACTGGAGGAGTTAAAACTAAAGGTTCTTTTAAACGGATATTTGAAGGTACTGTCTTATCAATTAAATCGTCAAATGAATTAGCACCGCAGTCTTTTGCCATCTGGTTTAGTTCTTCTTGTGTCGGCCCAATATGTCTGTTAACAAATTTATCGGGGTGATCGAATTCTTTCATTGGTTGCTCTCTTTGAATAATATGTGAGTGTTAAGAACAGAAAAATTTTGTGGTGTAAATTTAAGGAAATAACTGAATTTATTTGAAGCAGAAAGAATGGACTGAATAAGGATTGGAACGACTAAATTCTCCCTAACGCAATCTGTGCAGCGTTTTGCTCAGCTTCTTTTTTACTTTTCCCTTTCCCTTCCCCTAGAATCTTTTCACCAATTACCACTTCGGCAGTAAAGGTTTTATCGTGGTGAGGACCTTCTTCGCTTACAATCTTGTAAACCGGTATTGCAAGCTTGTTTGCCTGGGCATATTCAAGAAGCTGGCTTTTGTAATTTTCATCAATAAGGTGCTCGTCGTTTTTCAATGCCGGTTCAAGAATTTTAGTTTGAATGAATTTTTTACAGGTTTCAATTCCTTTATCCAGGTAGATAGCACCAATCAATGCTTCCAGTGCATCAGAAAGAATAGATTTTGAATTATGAGTGATTGACTTAGGAACATTACTGCTGATTATTAAAAGATCCCCTAGATTCAGGTTTTCTGCAACAAGACTAAGTGCATTCCTGTTTACCATCTTTGCTCTAACTTTTGTAAGAAAGCCTTCTTCTTCATTCGGAAATTTGTTAAAGAGGTATTCACCTATAATAAGATTCAAAACAGAATCACCTAAAAACTCAAGCCGTTCATTTGAAAAAGTGAATTTTTCGTTTTCTTCAAGGAAGGAGCGATGAATTAATGCTTCAATATAAATATTCCTGTCATCGATTTCAGTACTGATTATTTTTTCGAGTTCTTTAAATTTTTCCTGCGGAAATGAGGATTGACTTTCCTTTGAAGTGAAATCTTTTTTTTGCGGCTTAAAAAGATCGAACAGCCGCACAATATTTAGAGCCAAATTTAGTTCTCGAATTTTTTAAATAAGAGAGAAGCGTTATGCCCGCCAAATCCAAAAGTATTACTGAGAGCATATTTTATTTCTTTTTTAGTTGGTTTATGCGGACTGTAATTCAAATCACATTCTGGATCAGGATTGGTAAGATTTATAGTAGGAGGAATTAGACTATTTTCAATTGCAAAAACGGTTGCAATAGCTTCAATACCGCCTGCAGCACCTAACAAATGTCCTGTCATTGATTTTGTGGAACTTACAACAAGTTTATCTGCGTGTTCGCTAAACAGATTTCTAATAGCTTTCGATTCATTCTTATCATTAAGCTCAGTGGATGTGCCGTGAGCATTAATATAATCAATTTCTTCAGGTTTAATTCCTGCGTCTCGTATTGCCTCTCTCATTGATCTGAAAGCACCCTCACCTTCCGGAGCTGGCGCAGTAATATGATGAGCATCTCCGGTAAGTCCGACTCCGATCATTTCACCGTGAATCTTTGCACCTCGCTTAATTGCGTGTTCATATTCCTCAAGAACTAGTGTACCGGCACCTTCACCCATCACAAAACCATTCCTGTCTTTATCGAAAGGACGTGAGGCTTCCTTCATTCGATCATTCCACGTAGATAAAGCCCTCATTGAATTAAATCCGCCAATTGAGATCTCGGTAATTGCTGCTTCAGAACCACCGCACATCATCAGGTCAACGCTTCCTCTCTGAATCAGGAAAAAAGCATCGGATATTGCGTGAGAAGCAGTAGCGCAGGCTGAAGTAGTAGCGTAGTTTGGTCCCTTCAAACCAAAACGAATAGAAATCTGTCCTGCTGCAATATCTGAAATCATCATTGGAATAAAGAATGGACTTATTTTATGTGGATCAAGTCCATTGAAAAAATTGAAATGCTGTTCCTGAAGAGTTTTCATACCGCCGATACCACTTCCATAAATAACACCGAAACGATCCTTATCCACTTTTTCCAGGTTCATACCGGAATCCTGCATTGCCATTTCTGAAGTAGCTATTGCAAAATGAGCGAAACGATCCATTCTTCTGGCAGCTTTTTTATCGAGGAATTCTTCAACATTGAAGTTCTTAACTTCAGCAGCAAATTTTGTATCGAAT
>JAOTUT010000318.1 GCA_029863735.1 Ignavibacteria bacterium | reverse complement strand
ATAGTACTAATATTTCTTTAAATGAAACTAGTCAGCAGGCATACACTCCTGATAAAAGTAAACTGGCTTCAGAAACATTTGCAAATATTTATCTCTCCCAGGGACAGAAAAATGAAGCCATAAAAATTTATGAATTACTTATTCAACGTAATCCCGAAAAGAAAGACTATTATTCTGAAAAAATACGCGAGTTAAAATCGCAATAGTTTATCCATGCTTTATATTTCCCCTGAATATTTTCACTTCAAATGACAGATTATTTATCAGCAAACAAATTAAAAAAAAGCTTTTACCGAAAAGAATTACTTGATGTAGCTAGAAATTTACTGGGCAAAATCCTGGTAAAGGTTGATGGCAAAAATATTCTGTCAGGAAAAATTGTTGAGGTTGAAGCTTATCATGGAGATTTTGATGAAGCAGCACATTCGTATCGCGGAATTACTAAAAGAACTGAAATTATGTTTGAAGCAGGTGGATATATATATGTTTATTTTACTTACGGTGCTCATCACTGCTGCAATGTAGTAACAGGTAAAAAGGGACAAGGTACAGCAGTTCTAATCCGTGCAGTTGAACCACTATCCGGAATTGACACTATGATTAAAAACCGATTTGAGAGAAAACTGAGAAATAAAAAGGAGATCTTCAACTTAACAAGTGGTCCCGGAAAAACCTGTCAAGCGTTTGAGATAAATAAAAAACATTCCGGGATAGATCTTACTGAAAATAAAATATTTATTTTAGATGGAGAAAAAATTAAAAGTAAAGATATCGGTGTTTCTAAAAGAATTGGAATTTCGAGATCAGTTGATTTACCATGGAGGTTTTTCATCAAAAATAATCCATATTTGTCGCACAAATGAAATCACAGAATAAGATTCTCATTGTTCGTACAGATAGAATCGGCGACGTAGTCCTATCAATTCCTTTAGCCGAACTTGTAAAGAATAAATATCCGGATAGTGAAATAACTTATTTCATTCGGCATTATACTCGCGCATTGCTTGATGGGAATTCTTTTATCGATGAGGTGATGATTGCAGATGAAGCTGACGGAGAAATTCTATTCAAAGAAAATCTTGAAAAAATTAAACTAAGAAAGTTTGATACTTGTATTGTAGTAAATCCAACTTTCAAAATAACCTTGATGATGTTTTTAGCCGGCATTAAAAATAGGATAGGTACAGGTTATAGATGGTATTCAGTCTTATTCAATAATAAAGTTTATGAACATAGAAAGTATGGTGATAAGCACGAGCTTGAATACAACATTAACCTTCTTGACAAACTGGGTATTTATGTTAAAGATATTTCGAACGAAATAAAGTTTAATCTGCAAATTGATGATGACAGTTCCGATAAGATTAATTCAATATTATCTCAGAATGGTTTCAAATCCGGGAATAAAATTATTATCGTTCACCCCGGAAGCGGTGGGAGCTCGGTGGATCTTCCGAAAGAAAAATTAATTGAACTTACAAGGATGCTGAGCAGTCTGGAGGATGTTTCAATAATCATTACAGGTAGTAAAAGCGAATCTGAATTGTGTAAGGAATTTGAGATAAGTAAGTCAGTGATAAATCTTTCCGGGCAACTGGATCTTTCTGTATTAAAGTCACTGATAAATAAAGCAAACATATTTATTTCAAACTCTACGGGACCGATGCACATTGCAGCAGCAGTGGGAGTTCACGTTATTGGCTTTTTCCCTAAAATATTGGCTTGTTCACAAAAAAGGTGGGGACCGTATACAGAAAAGAAAACAATTTATGTCCCAACTCTTGATTGTAGTAATTGTAACATTGAACAGTGCGAAAAATTGAACTGTATGAACAGTATTGATATTGGCAAAGTATTTGACGAAACTAAGTCTGTATTGAAAATTTTATAATAATCGGGAGATCGTAAATGTTTTTCAATAAATGTATATATATTTTTTTATTCATTTTGTCAGGTAATTTTTTAATTGCTCAACAATCTTCTAAACCTATTGAAGAATTCAGAACATTAGAAAATAAAGCATTCAAAGAAGGAGAAAAGCTGACATTTGACCTAAACTATGGATTTGTTACTGCTGGGATCGCCGTGATGGAAGTTCCAAGAATTAAAAAAATATCAGGCAGAGAGGCATATCACGTTACCTTTGAAGTTAATTCAGTCCCAAGCTTTGATATGTTTTATAAAGTCAGAGATCGATATGAAACTTATATTGACGTTGATGGATTATTCCCCTGGCGATTTGAACAGCATATCAGAGAAGGTGGATACACTCGTGATTTTTCAGCTTTTTTTGATCAGAGAAAAGGTAAAGCGAAAACCAGCGAAGGCGAATATGAAATTCCTTTATATGTAAACGATATTGTTTCCGCATTTTATTATGCAAGAACGTTTGACTACTCAGATATGAAAGTTGATGATTTAATTCAATTACAAAATTTTTATAAGGACAGGGTGTATGATCTCAATGTGAAATATTTAGGTAAAGAAACTATTGAGGTACCCGCAGGAAAATTTGATTGTATAATTGTTGAACCCCTGGTTAAAGAAGGTGGACTTTTCAAGCACGAAGGAAATATTATCGTATGGCTTACGGATGACGAATTAAAATTGCCTGTTAAAGTCAGAACAAAAATCATTATAGGTTATGTTGAGGCAAAACTTTCAACCTATGAAGGACTTGCCGGAAAATTAACCTCAAAGCAATAAATCTAGCTATAAGTTTGTGAAATGAGGAGGCTTCTGCCTCCTCTTTTTTATTAATCACTCTATAATTTGTTAACTTTGCTTCAAACAAATATTCAAGAAAATTAGAAGATTAAATTGGAAAATAATAACCAGGAACAAAATCATCTTGAGCCTGAAACACCAGGGGAACAAAACAAAGTAGTTGAAGCGCACTCTCCTTATCCTCTTATTTCACCAGTTGCAGCTGCATTTCTTGGCCTGATTGGCGGGTTTATTCTTTATCAGTTTGTTGGCGGGTTAATAACTCTGCTGATTTTTGGTTTTGATCTTGAAGCTGCACCAGTTAATGGGTTAAGATTTATGACCATCGTAGGGCAGATTTTGTTCATCTTTCTACCGGCTCTGTTTTTCAGCAAATGGATTTATGGTGACATTAGTAAAA
>JAOTUT010000317.1 GCA_029863735.1 Ignavibacteria bacterium | reverse complement strand
ATACTTATGGAAACGGCACTCCGAAATGGGTTTTCGGTGGGGCAGGTGATTTAGTTGACAATATTTCAGTTTCTGATGATGGAAAAGTTGCAGCTGTTGTTACCTGGGGCGATCTGGCTCATACACGTCCCGACCTGATGGTCTTTGATGTAGAAACAGGTAACCTAACATTTAATGTTGTTACTCCAGGATCATTTTTCACATGCGATTTAAGCCCCGATGGAAAAAGAGTTTTTGCAGGAGGTAAAGCTGTCCACGCACGTGAATTCGGAAATGGTGGACGAATTTATTTATGTGACATTGAGCTTGGCGGGGGTAATGTTAGCGGAAATGTTAATTTAACCAATACTTCGGATGATAGTGGAGTACTTGTCAAAGCTGTAGGAACTGTTCGTAGTGCAGTTTCTGACGTTAATGGTGATTACATTATAGAAAACATACCAGCGGGAACTTATACAATCTCTGCAGAAAAACCTGGTTATAATTTTGGAAATGTATCAGGTGTAATAGTAACTGAAGGGAATTCAACCACAGGTGTTAACTTTTTGCTGGATCCTTTTGCTATTCAACCCCCAATTTTAAGTGCATCTTCAGGATTGGTTGGGATGATTATGCTTAACTGGACTTCACTTATTCCTAACCCAGAGCGGAAAAGAGAAATAGCTAATATAGTTGGCGATGCTTATCAGGAAGACGAATTTTCTTCTACTACGACTCAAGCAATTTCAGAACCTAGTCCTGAGAATAACTATTCCGTTTCAAACCTCTCCTTGCTTTTAGCCGATAGCATTGCCGTTTACCGCAGTTCAGTTGCAGGCGGTCCTTATCAAAGAATTGGTAGCGTTCCTTCAACTCAAAATAGCTTTGCTGATTCAAATGTTTTTGCTTTAAGAAATTATTATTATGTCGTAAATATTTATAATGAAACAGGTGAAAGTAATTACTCAAATGAAGCATTTGGACAGGTAAGTGATACCCTTTTAACTTTTAGCTTTGATGTACCACAAGCATCAATTCCGATAATCGATGGAGTACTTTCTCCAGGTGAATGGGATGATGCTTTCAAACTCGACATCTCCGATATTTTCGGTTATGGAGGTGGAGTTCCACAACCTCAGGGATCCGTATTTATGTACTTTAAGTTTGACGATAATACTGACATGCTTTATATCGCAGGAGAGGATTTCCTAAATCCAACACTCGATGATAACGAAGGTTTTGGTTTATACTTCGACGACAATAATAACAATGTCTTCGATGGAAATCCTCCATTCGTAAGGGAAGGAAATTTCTGGGCATATTGGCATCCAGGGGGTTCTGATTTAAGGTTTAGAGAAATCCCCACATATGTTGTTACTTATTTATCGGATCCCCAGGTGGAATTCTCAGATATAAACGGGCACTTACAGGGGGAAGTGGCGATTCCAATGGGATTTATGGAAGGTTATCAACTTCAGGTATTTGGTCCTGATAAAATTGTTGGTTTGGGTGCTTTCCTGATAGCAAGACAAGCTAATAATGCAATATTCAACGGATGGTGGCCGCAAACAATGAATACTGTTTTCAATCCGCAATATTTTGGCGATGTCGGAATCGAAGTATCATTGAGCGCACCTCCACAGGCACCTTCAAATATAATGGTTATGCGTCAGGGTGAAGATCTTTTGTTATCATGGGATGATCCCACATTAGGTCTTAATAACGATCCGCTTCCAGTTCCTCCTGTAATTAATATTTATAAGAATGGTGAGTTGATGACTACAGTTCAATCGGGAGTTCAATCAATTTTGGATAATGAAGTTTACTGTGTTGCTTGGTACGAATATCAGTTGAAGGCTTTTATAATTGTTGGTTCTGATACATTAGTAGGCCCGATTAGTGCACCTGTCGGAAATTATGCTTGTGAAGAACCAGTCCTTGTTCCAATCAGTTACGATGATGGAAATTGGAATGGTTTTTATGCGGCAAGTTTTAGTTGGGAAAATAACAAATTTGGAGTTCGTTTCACTCCAAGCGTTTATCCAACATTTGTAAGGAAACTCGAAACTATAGTAAATAGTAATGATGCATTTAATTTTACAGTTCAGAATGATAATAGTGGACTACCTGGAGATACATTGGCAGGACCATATCTTGTTTATGATACTAATCCAGCACAAGTAGGTACAGTCATCAAAAATCTTCCGGGTATTGATCCACCTGAAATTACGCAAGGAGATTTTTGGGTGGTGATAAATTGGTTTGAGGCAACACCTGGCTCACCGGGTATTGGAGGAGATTCTGACAATCCTATAGATAATCGGAGTATGTATTACTTGACAAGCAGTGGCTGGGTAGCTATTCCCGGTATTGATATTATGGTAACAGCTTATGTCTCCGATCTGCCGGTTGGTCTGAGAGAAGAACAAGAAGAAGGGTTTCCATTAACATTCGATCTGAAACAAAATTACCCGAATCCGTTCAATCCATCCACTGTAATCACCTATCAGATACCGCAGAACGAAGCGGTCACATTAGAAATCTACAATGCCCTGGGACAAAAAGTGAGAACGCTGGTAAACGAAATGCAAGAAACCGGGCAATATGAAATTTTATGGGATGGTAAGAATCAAGAAGGACATACCTTATCAAGTGGTGTTTATTTATACAGGATAGTAGCCGGGAATTATGTAAAAGTCATGAAGATGATGATAATTAGATAGGCGCAATAACAATTTAACTGTATTCATTGAGGCTCATTAGATTTATGAGCCTCTTTTTTTATTAAATCATTCCCAATAAAACTGTCACCTGTAAGCAGGTTCATAATTGATTTTATAAGAATTTATTATCTTTACTCAGTCTTAAACTATCTGTTTCTTCGTGTCACTTTTATTGATTCCGAAATGGACCATTCGTAAAGAGGGTATTACTATTGGCATGTCTATGAAATATTTTGCTATCGCAGGATTATTATTAATGTTCTCTGCTTGCGATAAAAAACCAGTGGAAATTCAGAAAAGCCTTAATGAAAGACTGAAATTTAGCTTTTCCCAGTACACAACTATCTTTGAAAATCAGCTTACCTCAATTGATGGATATATCCTGCGACAGGATTCGACAATCCGATACTACGATACACTAAAATA
>JAOTUT010000016.1 GCA_029863735.1 Ignavibacteria bacterium | reverse complement strand
AAATGCTTTTAAAACACCTATTTGTGCTAAACCGCGAGCACCACCTCCACTTAATGCTAATCCAATAACAGGATCATTTAAAGGAACCTTTTGTGTAAGCCCATAAGGCAGTTTTACTGTTTTGGTTTCCAGTGAAATTTTGTTCGCTACCTGTGCGTTCAAGAGGGTTGCAAAAAGCAGAAAGATACCCGGCAGTATTTTTTTAAAGAAGTTCACTCTCTAAAATTATGAAAAGGTAATTAAAGAAGGTGTGATATCGGCAAAATAATTTATTTGTTTTACTGTTTCCTGTTTTTCTGCTGTTGTTTAGACTGCTGTTCTGCTGAATCCATAAGCCGCTGCATAAATCCTTTTTTCCTTTTGGAAGGATCAACAGGAACAAGCTCGACATCAGATTGCTTATGGTTTATGTAATACTGTTGTGCTATTGATAAAACGTTAAACATAAAGTAATACAGGTTCAGTCCGGAAGGAAAGGTCATAAAAAGAATTGTCAACATAACTGGCATCATATAAACTAGCGCCTGTTGTTTTGGATCCTTAATTGACATCTTCTGCTGAAAGAAGGTTGTTATTCCCATCAACAGAGCCAGTCCGCTGATTTCCTGGAGGCCAAATATTGGAAGTTTGAAACCAAGATCGTAAATAACGTCAGGAGCTGAAAGGTCTTTGATCCAAAGAATAAACGGCTGTTGGCGAAGCTCAATCGCTGCCTGGAACAACCCCCATAATGCTACAAAAATGGGCATCTGCAAAAGAATTGGCAAACAACCACCAGCGGGATTTACTCCATACGTCTGATATAGTTTCATTGTCTCTTTCTGCACCTTTTGCTGGTCTTCTTTATACTTCTCTTTTAGCTCCGTTATCTTTGGCTGAAGAAGTTGCATTTTTTTCATTGATTGAAAACTCTTCCGAGTCAATGGATATAAAACGACTTTGATTATCAATGAAAAGATTATTATTACGAACCCATAGTTGGGTATGAATAGATGTAGAAACGTGAATAGCGGCAACAATAAATATTCTGCTATTGGTCGGACTACAAATTTTAAACCGAAGAAGCTTCCAAAGTCTACAAGAGCAGTAAGGTTTTGACTGATATTTTTTAACAGGTCATAATCAACCGGACCTATATATAAATTTATAGACCTTCTTTCTATATCCGATCCCTTAAATGGAACCACCAGTCTAACATTGTAAACCTCTTTGAGTCCCAGGCTTTTTGTTGGAAAGGCTTGTCCTTCAACATAAGCGCCCTCCATTTGTGTCGGCTCGGAGGGAATCATTATCGCGGTGAAATATTTATTGCGTACGGCTAACCAGTCAACTTTTCCATTTAAGTTCTCGCTGATCTTTTCACCGTCGCCCGGTGCATCAACAACAACCTTTTCATCACCATAATAAACATCAGCACTGGAGTAGGTTGCTTCGTTTGTGGTGTTTTTTTCTACCGAGCGAATTCCAGATTCCCAGGTAATATCATAAGTGTTGTCGGTTATCAATCCGTTGAATCCCAAAAACTCAATGTCAGATTTTATTAAATATGTTCCGGCATTAAATAAATATCTTTTTTGAATTGCTCTACCAGGACTAAGCTCCATCCGGAAAGTAATTAACAGCGTGTCTTTGCCTGTTATTGTATGTTTGCTTTGTGGCGATGTTATAAAGTTAAGGTTGTTGGTGTTTACAGCCTTCCCTTCTGTGCTAATAAAAGAGATGTTGTAAACATTGCTTAGAGAATAATTAATAAGCTGCACGGATGTTTTATAATAATCGCCGTTTTCATCTATCCCCGCTGAATACCAGTTATTAAATTTCTTCAGGAAAATTTTGTGAAAATTTCCTCCTTTAGTAGACATTTCATAGATAGCAAGATCCGTTTCAATGGTAACAATTCTACCCGAGTCTGTTTCCTGGCTTGAAAACATTCCAAGCTTGAGTTCTTTTTTTTGATCAATCGCGGGCGGTGTTATTTTTCTTTCTTCCTCGGCCAGCTTGGTTTGTTCTTCTGGTTTCTGCTCAACAACGGTAGTAGTATCCTGGCTCGTTTTTGTTTGTTCTGTCTTCTCGGGAGTGTTCATAAAAAGCCATATTACCAGGATGGCGCCGATAAGTATAAATGCTATGGTTGTATTTCTATCCAATCTTTATCACTCGATTCTTTTATTTAATAACATCAATCGTTACGCGTTTCTATTTGATGTGTGGGGGCTATTTTCCTATTCTTTTTAATATATCTAAAACAGCTGGTTTTATATCTTTTAGAAATATCTTTTTCGAATTGGTTTGGTTAATTGAATATGGAGAAAAAATAATTAACAGGTCTGCGTTTTTCTGTTCTATAATATTTCGTAAAGTTTCTCTGTCTATTCGTAATGATTCTTTTAGTATTCTTTTTATTCTGTTTCGCCAGACACTATTCCCTTTTTTAGATACCACTGATAGACCAATTTTTACCGTGTTGTTTCCGCTCTTTCCAGTGAACAGATATTTTGCTTTAATTTTCTTATCCTCGGAAATAACTGCGTGACATGTTTTATAAACCAATTCAAAATCACTGTCATTCACAAGTCGATCAAAAACAATTGTCTTTTCAACTGGATCAACTGATTTTTTATTGTTCGTCACTTACTGTTAATTTTTTTCTTCCCTTAGATCTTCTTCTTGAAAGAATGGCTCTTCCGTTTTTTGTTGACATTCTTTCACGAAAGCCATGCTTGTTTTTTCTTTTCGTTCTGCTCGGTTGATATGTCCTTTTCATTTTTTCTCCTGTTTCATTAAAAAGAGCCCAAAAATAGTTTCTTATACCCTTATTATCAAGATTTTTAATTTTATCTCTTCTCAGCCATTTGTTTAAGATATTACAATCGAAGAATTAATTTGCTATCAACTTCTCTATATACTATTTTTTGATTGACACGGGCACCCTTCGATGTGTTGATAACTTGTGAGTCTTTACCAGTTGTGAAAATGTTTCACATGACAGAGTATGGTCTAGTGCTTATAAGTCTTTAAGATTTTGTGTGTAAAATTATTATTAGCGCCCCTAACTTCTTTGTTTGCGGTGCGTTACGTGGTATTACCTGATGTTTATAAGTTGTTTGTAAACTAATGGTTGGAATTAACAATTTTTTAATTCCAACCCCATAATACTATCTTTGCTTAAATATTAACCTGTGGATAAGTTATAATGGAAGAGCTTGAAATTACGGAAAAAACAGCCGTGAAAGACCCGACGACGGTCTGGAAATCTTGCCTTTTGAAAATAAAGGAAAGTGTCTCCATGATGACTTACAATACCTGGTTCCTGCCTATCAAACCAGTTGAGCTGGTTGATTCTACGTTGAAGGTCCAGATTCCAAGCCAGTTTTTCTGGGAATGGATTGATGAGCACTTTAATGTATTAATCACAAAGTCAATTACCGAGATTCTTGGAAAAGAAGCAAAGTTAACTTATGTAATAGCAGAAGATTTGTCTTTTATAGATAGTCAGGAAAAAGTTCATGAAAAAATATCAGCAGAAAGTAGCGTTACAGAAAAAACAAGACCAAAACACAAATTTGAATCAAATTTAAATCCAAGATACACCTTTGACAATTTTATTAAAGGAGAAGGAAACCAGCTAGCAAGAGCTGCTGCAGGAGCAATAAGTGATAACCCAGGTGGAACTTCTTTCAATCCTTTGTTTCTCTATGGTGGTGTCGGTCTTGGTAAGACGCATCTTATACAAGCTATAGGAAATCAGAGTGTACAGAATTTTCCTGAAAAAAAGATAATTTATTTATCGTCTGATATTTTTACAGTCGAATTTGTAGAATCTATTCAAACAAACAAAGTAAATGATTTTTCTAATTTTTACAGAAGTATGGATGTTCTTATTATAGACGACATACAGTTTCTAATTGGAAAAGAAAAGACACAAGATCTTTTCTTTCACATTTTCAACACACTTCATCAATCAAGAAAACAAATAATACTGTCAAGCGATAAACCGCCAAAAGACCTAAAAGGATTAGACGAAAGATTAATATCGCGTTTTCAATGGGGATTAACTGCTGATATTCAGCCCCCTGAACTAGAGACAAGAATAGCCATATTAAAAAGGAAAGCAGAAACTTATGGTATGATGGTTTCTAACGAAATATTAGAATACATAGCAACGAACATAACCTCCAACATCCGTGAACTTGAGGGCTGCTTAATAAAACTTCTTGCTAGTGTTTCTCTTAGCTCAAAAGAAATTACATTCGAACTTGCAAAGAAAACAGTTAAAGAAATTGCAACTGATAGAAAAACCGGCACACTTACAATAGAAACGATTACAAAGGTTGTTTGTGAACATCTCGGTGTTGCCGAAAATAAGATAAGAGATAAAACTAGAAAAAAAGAAATTGTTCTTGCCAGGCAAATAGCAATGTACCTAGCAAAGGAATTGACATTATCTTCCCTAAAAACTATTGGTTTACATTTTGGGGGAAGAGATCACTCTACTGTAATACATGCCTGTAACTCAATTGAAGAAAATAAAAATAAGGACACCTCTCTTCATAATATTGTTGATGATATAAGAAACAAAGTAGAGTTGGCTGGCTGAGTTATTTCCCGTGTTCTTATACTTTTTTATAATGTTAATAACTAGTTATTAAATAAAAATCTATTTGTTTATAAGTTTGATTTATTAACAGCAAAATTATTACAATACACTTATTAAGATATGTTGCACAACATATCAAATCTTATGATGCTGTAAGTGCCTTTGGTGTAAAGTTTTATTGTATAATTAACATACTAACATGGTAATAATTACTATTAGTAAGTAAAAAAATAGATAATATATTTAATTAGTGTGTTACTATTAGCAGTTTTTACTTAATTATTCCATATATCTTTTATTTAATCTAGTGGCAATTATGGTCTATTTTTTGATTTAATAATCCATTAAAAATTAAATAACAATTCAGAGTTGAGTTATGAGACAAAAAGCTATCTATTTTTTCCTGATAATATTATCTGTTGGCTTACTTAGTTGCTCAGATAATCCAATAAACTCAATAACATTCACAAATCTAGCTTCCGGTGATGTTAAGGTTAACTTTAGAGGCACTGAAACAGACGTACCTTCAGGAGCAACTGTTGAATTAACAAATATTTTGGAGGGGGAATATGAATATGAAACTGTATTTGAACTACCAGCTGGCACAACTTCATATGATGCTGGTGAAGAATTATCAGGTACCTTTGTGCTGAATGCTGGCACCAAAGTATTAGTTATTTATGCAAGTGTATTTATCGAGGGTATTTATTCTATTTCTGCAAGTATTACTACTTCCAACAATCTTTCAGAAGACGGAATTCTCGGTAATCCGCTAGGTCCATAATCTACTCTTGCTGAAAAAATTTAACATCGGTTCCTTCGTAGATTTTTTGCTCTTTAAGGTTAACTTATAACCTTAAAATCGTTGTTATTACATACGTTTTTTAGTATTTTTCTGTGCTTTAATAGGAGACCAATTAATGGAATTCAAAGTAAACAGTAAAATACTAGAAAAGACACTTTCTAAAACAATTCCTGCTGTACCTGCAAGAACACCAATGCCAATTTTGGAGAATTTTCTCTTTGAAATTAACGGTGGTTTGCTAATTATTTATGCAACGGACCTGGAAATTTCCCTGAAGTCATCAATTAATGTTGCTGCTAATGAGAACATGAGCATAGTTGTTCCTGCGCGACTTATGTATGATATTGTAAGATCTATGGATGATGTTCAAATAAACTTCAGTGTTGATAGTAATAGTAAATTGAAGCTCACAACTGATAATGGTGTTTACAATATCAGTTTTTCTCCTTCTGAAGATTTTCCGGAATCACCCACCGTGTCTAAAAATAAAGAGATCGTTCTTAGTGGTAAAGATTTAAAGAGAGCAATTGATCAGACAGCATTTGCAATGAGCAAAGAGGATATGAGACCTGCGATGACGGGAACTCTGTTAGAGTTTACCTCAGACGGTTTAAAATTTGTTACAACTGATGGACATAGACTTGTTCGTTTACTTTATAAAAATGTTAAGAGTGGAATAGAAGAACAGTATATTGTTCCTGAAAGAGCCATTTCTGTGCTCTCAAAACTTTTAGGTGAAACAGACATAAAAATTTTTCTTGGAAAATCTCATATCTCTTTTATTATTGGAGATGTTGAATTCAGCTCGAGGCTAATTGCTGAAAAATATCCAGCATATAGTAGTGTTATTCCTCTGGAAAATGAAAATCTACTTAAAGTAAAACGTCACGATCTTGTATCCTCAATTAAGAGAATGATGCTCTTTTCATCAACAAGCTCCAAGCAGGTTAAATTTTCTATTACTAAGAATAATATTGTTGTATCTGCAGAAGATGTTGACCAGGGTTCCAACGCCGTTGAAAACATTTCCTGTGAGTATAGTGGTGAACAAATGGATATAGGATTCAACACTCAATATGTAAATGACATTTTAACCCATGTAGATGACGAAGAAGTTTTATTTAAACTCCACTCCCCAACAAAGGCTTGTATAATAGAGCCCGGTAAGAAACAGGAGGGAGAAGATCTAATGCTTCTTCTAATGCCGGTTCGACTAAATAATTAAAATGTTCCTATCTTCAATTAACCTGAGAAACATTAGAAAACACTCTGACAGCCGAATTGATTTTACTGATAAAATAAATTTTATAATTGGCGGCAATGGTGTTGGTAAAACCTCGGTTCTGGAAGCGATCTACTACCTTTCAAACACAAAGAGCTGTGTAACATCATCAGACTCAGAGGTAGTTAAATTAGGAGAAAACGATTTCAGCATTCAGGGTAGCTTTGAGGGATTGACCAACGACGTCGTTCAAGTAAATTACTCAAGCACAGAGAATAAAAAGACATATATATTAAACAACAAACAGATTAATAAATTTTCGGATGTAATAGGAAAATTCCCCGTAGTTTTGCTTTCTCCGGCAGACCACACAATTACACAGGGTTATCCGGCAAACAGAAGAAGATTTATAGATTCGGTGATTTCGCAGGCAAGCAAAACATATTTAAATCTTTTGATTGAATACAACAGGATACTAAAACAAAGAGCAGCTCTTTTAAATAGAATCAAAGAAAATAATTATAAAAAAGATGGAGAGTTTGATGCCTGGAACGAAAAACTGGTTAGCTCGGGTGTAGAAATAATAAAGCACAGAGCAAACTTTATAGCAGAGTTTGAAGTTTATATCAGAGAGTCGTATCATAGCATTCTTTCAGATAAAGAAGTGCCGGGTGTTTATTATTATTTCTTAGAAGACAAATGTTCTCAAAATCTGGAAGCTTGTTTTGAGCAGTTGCTTTATCAAAGAACAGAAGATGAAATAAGGAGAGGCATCAACCTTGTTGGACCTCACAAAGACGACTTTATTTTTAATATTAATGGAATAAGCTTGAAAAGTTATGGATCGCAAGGGCAGCACAAAACATTTCAAACAATGTTAAGATTTGCAGAATTTTTTTATCTGAAAGATAAGAAGGGAAACCCACCCCTGTTTTTGCTTGACGATGTTTTTGGTGAGCTTGATTCTGTACGAGCCAAGGCAATAAGTAAGTGTCTTTCCACAGTTGGTCAGGCCATAATCACCCTAACTGACTTTGGAAATATTTCGTTTTTAAAAATCGGAAAAGAAGATAAGGTTATAACATTATCTGTAAACAGTGAAGTTACATATGCATAGCAGCTTTAAAAGTTTAAAGGAAGTGTTTAAAAAAGAAAGATCTTTTTCTGGCATGCGAGAAATAGTTGAATCGGCAGACGTTATTGTGCACTTTTATGAAATATTTTCTAATCTTGAAAAAATAGCAATACCGCTGCAATGTGAGAAAAAAGTATTAAAGATTAAAGTTGAAAATCCTTCATGGAGAAACGAACTTAAGTTTATGGAAACCGAGATGATAGAAAAAGTAAACTCGTTCTTTAAGGAAAAAAGAATTAATCAAATAAGATTTATTGGATAATTTATGACAAAAGGAAGTAAAAAATCAGAATATAGTGCCAAAAATATTAACGTATTGAAGGGTTTAGAAGCGGTTCGTAAAAGACCCGCGATGTATATCGGAGACGTAAGCAGTCGTGGCCTTCATCACCTTGTTAACGAGGTTGTTGATAACAGTATAGACGAAGCATTAGTTGGATATTGTGACATGATAGAGGTTCAGATAAACAAAGACAGTTCTGTATCTGTTTCAGATAATGGTAGAGGCATTCCGGTTGATAATCACCCCGTTGAAAAACGTTCTGCCCTAGAAGTTGTAATGACTGTTTTGCATGCAGGCGGCAAGTTTGATAAAAGCTCATATAAAGTATCGGGCGGATTACACGGAGTCGGTGTCTCTGTTGTAAATGCTTTATCTGAATGGCTAAAAGTCGAAGTAAGAAGAAACGGTAAAATATATTTTCAGGAATACAAAAGAGGCGTTCCCCTAAAGCCTGTAAAGGAGGTTGGAAAAACAAAACGAGGCGAAAGAGGAACAACGGTTACCTTCTTTCCCGATCCCGATATCTTTAAAGCAACAGAATTTCGTTTTGATATTCTCGCAGAAAGAATGAGAGAGCTAGCCTATCTTAATAAGAACATCACAATTAAAATTAAAGATGAGAGGAATGGTGGGGAAGAAGAAACATTTCACTTTAAAGGCGGCCTTATAGAATTTGTAAAGTATCTGGATGCATCCAGACAGGTCCTACATAAAACAGTTTATATAGAAGGAGAAAAAGATAACACACCTGTTGAAATAGCCTTTCAGTATACCGATGGCTACTCTGAGAACATCTTCTCCTATGTGAACAATATCAACACACACGAAGGTGGAACACATCTCGTAGGATTTAAAACAGCACTCACAAGAACACTGAATAATTATGCATATAAAAATAATCTTATAAAAGAAGGAAAGATCACTCTAACTGGTGACGACTTCAGAGAAGGGTTGACGGGAGTTATATCTGTTAAAGTTGCGGAACCACAGTTCGAAGGACAAACAAAAACAAAACTTGGAAATAGCGAAACAAAGTCTGCCGTTGAAACCCTTGTCGGTGAAAAACTTGCAGAGTTTCTTGAAGAGAATCCACCGGTTGGTAAAAAAATTATCGAGAAGTGTATGCGTGCTGCAGAAGCAAGAGAAGCAGCAAGGAAAGCACGTGATCTTGCAAGGAGGAAAAATGCTCTTGATAATATGAACCTTCCAGGAAAATTAGCAGACTGCAGCATCACAGATCCGGAACACTGTGAAATATATATTGTTGAGGGAGATTCAGCAGGCGGCTCGGCAAAGCAAGGAAGAGATAGAAAGTTTCAGGCAATTCTTCCACTTAGAGGAAAAATATTAAATGTGGAAAAAGCAAAGTTGAACAAAATTTTAGAGAACAACGAAATAAGAGCAATGATATCAGCAATAGGCGCCGGACTCGGAGCAGAGTTCGATCAATCGCAATCAAGATATGGCAAAATAATTTTAATGACGGATGCTGATGTTGATGGAAGTCATATCAGAACACTTCTTCTTACTTTTCTATATAGACACATGAAAGACTTAATTACGGCTGGTAAGGTTTACATTGCACAACCACCGCTCTATAAAATTAAAAAAAGCAAAGAAGAGTTTTATGCTTATGATGAAAATGAGAGAGACCAAATATTAAAGCGGTTGAAGGTCAACAGTAAAGAAAAGAAAAAGGCCGAAGAGAAAACAGAAGAAATCACCAAGGAAGAAACAACAGAAGAAAAAGAAATTAAAGGAGTTGTTATCTCTCGCTATAAAGGTTTGGGAGAAATGAATCCTGCACAATTATGGGAAACAACAATGAACCCGGAAACCAGAACGATACTTCAGGTAACATTAGAAAGTGCAGCAAATGCCGACAAAATTTTTGAAACCCTTATGGGCGATGACGTAGAACCGAGAAAGGCATTCATAGAAAAGCATGCTAAGTACGCTAACCTGGACATTTAATATTTCTAACACATTAAAATGATTTAAAGATGGCAACAATTTTTGAAAAAATAATACCCATTACACTTGAAGAGGAAATGAAATCCTCTTACATAGATTACGCAATGTCTGTAATCGTTGCACGCGCATTACCTGACGTAAGAGACGGACTGAAACCTGTTCATCGTAGAGTACTTTACGGTATGCACGATCTTGGTATGGCTCATAACAAGCCCTACAAAAAGTCAGCAAGAATTGTGGGTGAAGTGCTCGGTAAATATCATCCCCACGGCGACACAGCAGTTTATGATTCAATGGTGAGGATGGTACAGGATTTTTCTTTACGCTATCCTCTTGTTGATGGCCAGGGTAATTTCGGTTCGGTTGATGGTGATTCGCCAGCGGCAATGAGATACACAGAAGCAAGACTTGCTCGAATCTCTGAAGAAATGCTTCGAGATCTTGATAAAAACACAGTTGACTTTATTCCGAACTTCGACGACTCTTTGCAGGAACCAACAGTGATGCCCTCCTACTTGCCCAATCTATTGATTAACGGATCAAGCGGAATAGCTGTTGGAATGGCAACGAACATTCCCCCGCACAATCTTGGCGAAGTTGTAGATGGATTGATTAACCTCATTAAAAATCCGGCCATAACAATAGAAAAACTGATGAAAAATATCATCGCTCCGGATTTTCCAACAGCGGGGATTATTTATGGGTACGCCGGAGTTAAAGATGCATTCCTCACAGGAAGAGGAAGAATAATCGTTCGTGCAAAAGCAAACATCGAGACACAAAAAAATGGTCGGGAACACATAATTATTACAGAACTTCCCTACCAGGTTAACAAAGCAAATCTTATTGAAAAAATAGCCGATCTTGTTCGCGCCGGAAAGATAGGCGACATAAGTAATATTAGGGATGAATCGGACAGAGATGGTTTAAGAGTAGTAATCGAGCTGAAGAAAGATGCTCAGCCGCCGATTGTGCTGAATCAGCTTTTTGTTCACACACAGATGCAAACAACGTTTGGTGTGATAATGCTTGCGCTGGTTAAAGGCGTTCCAAAAGTTCTTAATCTGAAAGAGATGCTTCAGCATTTCCTGGAACACAGAATGGACGTATTGATACGCAGAACAAAGTTTGAACTTGATGCAGCAGAAAAAAGAGCACACATACTCGAAGGATATATAATTGCTCTTGATAACATTGATGCCGTTATTCAGACAATTAAAAAATCAAAAGATGTTGAGACTGCAAAGCAAAACCTGAGGAAAAAATTCAAGCTAAGTGAAATTCAGGCAAAGGCAATCCTTGACATGAGACTGCAGCGCTTAACCGGCCTGGAGAGACAAAAAATTGAGGACGAATACAAAGAAACGATTAAGCTTATAGAAAAGCTCAAAAGTATTCTAAAGAGCGAAGATCAAAGAAAGATAATTATTACAAACGAACTTCTTGAGCTAAAGAAAAAATATGCTGATGATAGAAGAACAGAAATCGTATATGATTATGAGGACTTCTCTTTAGAAGATATCATTGCCGAAGAAGATGTTGTAGTAACAATTACTCATGGTGGTTTTATAAAAAGGTTCCCGGTAAGCGGGTACAGGAAACAAGGCAGAGGTGGCAAAGGCGTTACCGGCGCAGGTACAAAAGAAGATGATTTTATTGAACATATGTTTATTGCCTCAACACACCAGTATATTCTTTTCTTTACTGATAAAGGAAAGGTTTATTGGCTTAAAGTCCATGAGCTTCCTGAAGGCGGAAGAGCTACAAGGGGGAGATCTATTCTTAATCTGCTTCAGAAAGACAAGGAGGAACTTATAACAGCATTTGTAACCGTTAAAGAATTTAGTGATGATAAATATCTTATCATGGCAACCGAGCAGGGAACCGTGAAAAAGACAGCGTTGTCTGCCTATGGTAATGTTCGCAAGGGCGGTATAAATGCTATCAACCTGAAGAAGAATGACAGATTGATAGAAGTTAAAATGACAGAAGGAACTAATGATATAATGATTGGAACAAGCAACGGCTTTGCAGTAAGATTTAATGAAAAAGATGCGCGCGATATGGGCAGAACAGCAACGGGAGTAAGAGGAGTGCGTCTGGGCAAGGGCGATAAAGCCGTTGGATTGCTCGTTATTAAACGCCAGGGAATGAGTGTCCTGGTTGTTACAGGAAAGGGGTATGGAAAAAGATCGGATATAAATGATTACAGAATTACACGTCGCGGGGGTAAGGGTGTGATAACAGTTAAAACCAGCGATAAGATTGGTAAAATGATAGCAATGATGGAAGTGAACGATAATGATGAGCTCGTAATAATTTCAACCAAAGGAATGGTTATCAGACAAAGTATGAAAGACATTCGCGTAATGGGAAGAGCCACCCAGGGCGTTAGAGTCATCAGGTTAAAAGATGGGGACTCAATTGCAGATATTGCTAAAGTTGTTCCCGAAGAAGAAAACGGCTTGGAAGAAGAATAATACGAAAGGCAACACTTTTAAAAGGGACATACTCAAGTCCCTTTTTTATTATACAGAAAGAAGACAAAGGAATAACGGTAATCACACAATAATAAAACCACTCAACAAAATGAAAACAACTCTCTTCCTCACAGCAATTCTTTTTACCGTCAACAACATTATTTCTCAAGTTCCTAACGCAGGGCTGGAAAGCATAAACAGCAAAAGTCTTATGCAAACCGTAGAAACACTTTGCTCTGAAGAATTTGATGGGAGACTTTCAGGCAGTGAGGGTTATAATAAAGCTGCTGATTTTGCTGCAGAAAGGTTTGAACAGATAAGATTGTTACCTGCTGGCGATGAAAATTATTTTCAATATTTAAATGTTGAATATAACGAGATTGATACACCAGTTGTCTTTAAAATAATTGCACCTCAAAAAAATGTTTCATACGAACTCGGAAAGGACTTTATATTTAGAGGATTTACCGGCACAGGCAATATTACTTTACCAGTTGCATTTTGCGGTTATGGAATTTCAAGGCCAGACCTCGGTTACGATGACTACGAAAACACAGATGTTAAAGACAAAATAATGTTGGTCTTTAAACAAAATCCTTCCTGGAAAAGAAATGATGAATCGTGGGGACAGGAGTACCCGCGAGAAAAATCCATAATTGCTTTCGAACATGGTGCAAAAGGAATTCTTTTTGTTTCCCGACCAAATGATGAAAAACCACAACCGTTAATCGGCAGTGTGATGCATGGAGAGGGAGAACAACTTTTGGATTTTCCACAACTTCAGATTTCAATTGAGTTAGCAAATGTTCTTCTGAGCGGATCAGGGTTTTCAATAAAGGAATGTCAAAGTAAAATAGACGAAAACAAAACCACGCACTCTTTTATAACTGAAAATGTGGCCGAGATAAAAGTTCAAGTTGAATACGAAAAGAATGCAAAGACTATGAATATCATTGGTCTTCTTGCAGGAAGCGATTCAATCTTGAAGAACGAATATTTAATCATAGGGGCACACCTTGATCACGTTGGTTCGCAGGCAGGCTTGTTGTTTCCCGGAGCTAATGACAATGCTTCCGGTTCTGCTGCAATTATTCAATTAGCAAAGGCTTTCAAACTTGATAATATGAAACCCAAACGAAGCATTTTATTTGTTCTTTTTGCCAGTGAAGAGCAGGGACTTTACGGCTCAAAATATTTTGTTGAAAATATGAAGGTTGATACAGAAAAAGTTGTTGCAATGTTTAACCTGGATTGTATTGGCTACGGAGATAGCAT
>JAOTUT010000316.1 GCA_029863735.1 Ignavibacteria bacterium | reverse complement strand
GTCCTATATAGCAAATCAAATCCTGTGGGTTTGAATTGAATGCATCTTTTAATTTATTAATGGTTTTCTGAACGATCTTTTTTTCTGTACTTCTCCAACCGGAATGAACAGCAGCTATAATTTTTTTTACCGGATTATAAATAAAAATTGCCGGACAGTCTGCACTGCTGATTGCTAATCCAAGATTTTTGTAAGTTGTAATAAGTGCATCACTTTCGCCACAATTTCCAAAAGTATTAACTTCTCTTATATAATCTTCGTGAACCTGTTTTTGATAGCTGACCATATTTTCATTCAAGCCCAGCTCATTAAAAAATAATTTTCTGTTGGTATCGACAACTTCTTTTCTATCACCAACGCTATAAGAAAGATTAAAATAATAAGGTGGATTTGCATTCGGACCTATCTTTGTACTAAAACCACATACTATTTCTGGATGCAGTTTGAAAATAAATGGTTTGAGGATGAGCATAAATTTGTGAATGCAATAAAAGTTAAATTGAGAGTATAACGCTTTAATGGTATATTAGCACAGTTATATTTTAAACATCAATCAGGGCAAATATATTGAAAATCTTAGTAACTAATGATGATGGAATCTACTCGTCCGGGATTGCCGCATTAGCCGATGTTTTAAAAGACATTGCAGAAGTAATAGTTGTGGCTCCAAGTGAGGAGCAGAGTGCAGTCGGACACGGAATAACTATGAAATATCCTCTAAGAGTCACCAAATACTTTAAGAATGGAAATTTCTTCGGATACGCAGTTGAAGGAACACCGGCTGATTGCGTTAAAATGGGAATCAGAAACATTATGGGTGAATCTCCGGATCTAGTTATTTCAGGAATCAACCACGGCTCAAACACTGCTATCAATATTATTTATTCCGGGACAGTATCTGCTGCAAGAGAAGCAGCTATTATGGATGTTCAGGCCGTTGCTATTTCTATAACAAGTCACGATGCAAAAGATTTCAGATATGCTGGTAAGATTGCTAAGATGATAGCACTAAAAGTTAAAGAACACAAGCTTCCAAATGGAACACTTTTAAATGTAAACGTTCCCAACTTTCCCGAGGAAGAGATTGCGGGTATACTTGTAACTGAGCAGAGCAAAGCAAAATGGGATGATATTTATGAAAAACGAACAGATCCATTCGGCAAAGATTATTACTGGCTGACAGGCAAATTAGTAGAAGTTGAAAACGAAAAACAAAGCGATCAGCTTGCAATAAAAAATAAATTTGTTTCAGTTACTCCAATTCATTTTGATCTTACAGATTATGAAACTTTTAAAAAAATGAAGAGCTGGAACATAGAGAAGTTATTCGATGAAAAAACTCAATGATGTTTGCCAGATAGATGCATTTACTGATGAACCATTTCAGGGAAATTCTGCAGGTGTAGTTTATTCGGATGCACTAACAAAAGAAGAAATGCAATTGATCGCAAGAGAGTTTAACGTTTCTGAAACCGCTTTCATCTCAAAATCCAGCCAAGCCGATTTTAATTTACAATGGTTCACTCCGACAGTTGAGGTAAAGTTTTGTGGTCATGCAACCATAGCTTCAATTCATTACTTAAAACAGATGGGGATTATTCCGGATAATTCTTCCCTCACTTTTAACACACTTTCTGGCATATTAAAAGGCAGTTCGAAAAACGGAATTCACTCACTCGGTCTTCCGGTTCCTGAATTAAAAATCTTTGAAGGGAATAAAGAAGAAATTATTAATGCACTCAATTGCAGTAATGCAATCGATCAAGAAAAATTCCCTTTTATTCTTGATGATGGCGGTTATCTTTATATTCATATTTCATCTTTGAGTGAGCTAATTAATTTGAAACCTGATTACAAAGCGCTTATGGATTTATCATCCGCTCGAAAAGGATATGATGCTTTCACTTTATTCACAACTGAAACAATAGAAAAAGAAAATCATGCTCATCTTCGATTCTTCGCTCCATTTTACGGAATTGATGAAGATCCCGTAACTGGCTCAGCAAATGGACCTTTATTGCTTGTCTTAAGTCATTTGGGCCTGATTGAAGCAAACACAGAAGAAAAAACTTATACTTTCGAGCAAGGAGATGTTCTTGGAAGGAAAGGAAGAATAAACGTTTCCTTCTCAAGTTCGAAAAATGGGTTGAGCATTTCCGGGAAAGCTGTAACAGTATTTAAGGGAGAGTTGACTTTTTAATGTTCGGATACGAAGATATTAATATATCGTTGGCTTACTCTGGTGTTTATTTAGTATTAGCTCTACTGCTAATTGCCGCTTACTCATACTACGTTTACCGTTATACAATTCCTCAGATAGAAAAATATAAGAAATTCTTATTAACATCGCTTAGGGTTCTGGCTTTAACAGTTCTATGTTTAATTCTGTTCGAGCCAATTTTAAATCTCAGCCACAAATTAATACTCGAACCAAAAAACTTAGTATTTATTGATAATTCCAGATCGATAAAGATAGATGATGGAACTGAACGTGCATCGAAGATTAAACAAATTTTGAATGATATATCAGGTAGAGCTTCAGAAGACAATTTATCTTTTTATGAATTTGGGAATTCGGTAAGAGAAGTAAGTGTTGATAGTCTAGATAATGTAAATTTCTCAGATGGAGCAACAAACATTCAGGAAATATTTGATTATGTGAAGAACTCTGATAAAAATATTGCTTCTGTTACTTTGATTACTGATGGAGTAATTACATCTGGCTCAAATCCGTACTATGATGCAGTTAATCTTGGAATTCCGGTTTTTACAATCGGGATCGGGGATACAACGGAAAGAAAAGATGCTGAGTTAAAAAAAGTTTTGCATAATGATTTTATCTATGCTGAGACTCCCACAAACATTATTACCACCATTTCAAACAAAGGATTTGCAGGTGAATCAGTTACAGCAACTTTATACGAAGATAATAAATTTATCTCTCAACAGAATTTGATACTCAGTAATGTCGGAATTCAAAATATTTCTTTTGATTATAAAGCTCAAAGCCAGGGCGAAAAAAAGCTTAGTATTGAATTATCAACTTTGAAGGATGAGTTTACAACTGCAAATAATAAGCAAGTATTTTATGTGAATGTATTCTCAAATAAAATAAAAGTCATTTTACTTGCCTCA
>JAOTUT010000315.1 GCA_029863735.1 Ignavibacteria bacterium | reverse complement strand
AATAATTGAGTACTTAATAAGGTGAAATATGTTCAATGCAAAAACTTTTTCTTCTATAATTATTCTTTTTTTCTTATTTCTTGGCAGCTGTTCGCTTTGGGCTCAGCCTGTGCTTGTTGTTGGTGATTCAACGGTTACGAAGGTTGATTCGCTCAGTTACGCAACGGACGATGTTGTTGTGACTGCCACAAGAGTAGAGAAAAAGATAATTGATATACCATATCCGGTTATCCGGCTAAAGAATACGCAATTTAAGTATTCGAAAAGAGTTTCTGTTGATGATGTGCTTGAAAATGTGCCAGGATTATTTTTGCAATCCCGTTATGGTAATCATGACGTAAGGATTGCAATAAGGGGATTTGGAAGCAGATCAAATACTGGAATCAGGGGAGTAAGAATTTTACTTGACGGAATTCCAGAATCAGAACCCGATGGCCAAACAAGAATAGAAGCCATTGACTTCAATTCAATTGGAAGTATCGAGCTGGTCAAAGGAAATTCATCGTCTCTTTACACAAATGCACCCGGCGGTGTAATAAACTTCATAAATGATATTTATTTTCCGTATTCTTTCGTAACCCAGTTCAACGAGTTCGGCTCTTTTGATTTGCGGCAAAACGGATTGAAGTTTGGAGTAAGAACAGACAAATATGGATTGCTTGGAACTTTCAGCTATCACAACTATAAAGGCTTCAGACCTCACAGTGAGGACTACTGGAATATCTTTAATACTGTTGTGGATGTTATTCCTGGTGATGGAACCAATCTTCAAATACTTGGATATTTTGTTGATGGTTTGATTAAGCTTCCAGGTTCCTTGACCAAAGAAGAATTTGAAGAAGATCCTTACCAGGCAGCTCAAAGAGAAGTTGACAGGGACACAAAACGATTAACCACAAAAGGTCGTCTCGGGCTAAAGTTCAATACAAAATTTGGAAAGAATAATAACCAGGAAATAGAAGTTCTTCCATACGGAACTATTAAATATTTCCACCGTACTGCAGCTGATTACAGGATTATGAATCGATATGGTTTGGGGAGCTCGTACAGGTATATTAACAGACACACAATTGCCGGATTGGACAATGAATTTTCCATTGGGGGTGATTTTCTCTATCAGACCGGACCAATAGAAAGCTATGATAACATCGGTGGACAAAAGGGAGATCAGCTTCTTGCCCTTACTGATGGAACAATTGGCAATAATGGTTTCTATTTTTCTGACTTTCTCGAATTGTATGGTAAAAGATTTTATCTTTTGCTCACCGGACGTTATGACAATGTTTACTATGAAGTTATTGACCAGCTGGTTGGTAGCAGAAGTGCTTTCAGAAGATTTGAAGCATTTACTCCAAAGGCAGCATTAAATTTTAAGCTTACTCAGAGTGTTGCCATATATACTTCCTACGGACTTAGCTTCGATTCTCCAGCTGGAAATGAAATGGATAATTATCCGACGAGCTCAGACAATGGTGCGGCACAATTAAACCCCGACTTAAATCCACAGAAATCCAAAAACTTTGAAATAGGAATTAAGGGAAATATAAGAAGCTTCGATGAGCGAATGTTCAACAATATAAGCTTCGAAGCAACATTCTTTAATATTTTGATTGAAGACGAAATAATTCCGTTTGAAGTATACGGTGATGTTTTTTTTAGAAACGCGGCTAAAACAAACCGTAATGGTGTAGAGATTGGTGCAAGCGTAGATGTAATTGAAGGCTTAAATCTACAGGCATCATATACTTTCTCTAACTTTACCTATGATGAATATGTTGCACTAACTGTAGATGAAAACCTTGACACAACTTCTCAAAATTTCGCTGGTAATTATGCACCGAGCGTACCGCAGCATAATTTTTTCTTTGCTGCAGCATTCAATCAAAAAATAACACAGGAAATTACTGGCTTTATTCGCGGAAGTGTGAGGTATGTAAGTGGAATGTTTGTAGATGATGCAAACTCGGATAAGACTGACGATTACACAACTCTGAATGCGGGAGTTGGGTTAGACATGGTCTTTGGAAAATTCAACATTTTACTTTCAGGTGGAATGAACAATATTTCCGACCAGGTGTATGTTGGATTTGTAAATATAAATTCAAGTAATGGTAGATTTTATGAAGCAGGTGAGCCGCAGAATTTTTACGGCGGTATAAATCTGGGATATGCGTTCAACTAAACTTACATCGAAACGGCTGGCAAAGTTTTGTCAGCCCTTCCTTTTTTATTTCTTATATTAATTATACTTTTCTACAAACAAAACAGTTCAATTTATCATTATTACCCTTGCTGATGATTTTTTTCAGAGCCATTTCCTTTTTTTCTCTGTCATTTCTTTTTTCATTCAACATTTCATTTTCACAAGGTTTATCTGACGAGCCGTTTAATATAGATACAGATAAAGAAATAATAATTTCAGGAACTGGTGCTGTAATAGGGGCTGCAGCTATCATTGCAATGACGAATAATGATCAACTTACTCTTACTGAAATTAGTTTACTCAATCCACTAGACGTTAACAAGTTTGATAGAATTGCTATTGGACCATATAAAAGTGATGTTCTTGGTGACGCTTTATTTTACAGCTCATTTATGTTTCCGCTTACTTTCCTGGCTTATGATAAAACAAAGGAAGACTTTGGTACAGTAGCATTAATGTATGGCGAGGCCGTGCTTATTAATGCAAGTCTCAATGCATTAGTTAAAGCATTAACTCTTCGAGACAGACCATTTGTTTATGATGCAAATAGTCTGCTTGAACCGAAGCTTGATGTTGATGCACGGTATTCATTTTATTCAGGCCATACTTCAATGACTGCTGTAAACACTTTTTATACGGCCAAAGTTTATTCAGCTTATTTGTCCAACGAAACCACGAAAACTCTGATTTGGACAGCCGCTGCATTGATTCCTGCAATAACAGGATTCTCCCGCGTGAATACACACAATCACTTTCCGACCGATGTAATTGTTGGGTACATTGTTGGTGCAGCAATAGGATATCTGGTTCCTGAAATTCATAAAACTGAAAATAATAATGCAAGTAGCAGCTCTACTATTCCAGAAGAATTTATTCACAGACCAATATTTGGATTTCAAATTAATTTTTAAAAATTCAAGGGATATTGAAATG
>JAOTUT010000015.1 GCA_029863735.1 Ignavibacteria bacterium | reverse complement strand
GTGGGGAAGTACTTAGTGAAATTATTACGGATTGCTTTCCCAATTAATATCTGCGCAACTTTTGCCGGACCTTCCTGTTCACCTTCATAAACAAGTTCTATCTTTCCTGTAATGGATGGAATTACACCGTAAATATCACTTACCCTTAAGTGAGTTTCTTTATCATTGTTTAGTATTTGTCTTCGCTCTGCTGTGCTTATTAAATTTTCGTATGCTGAGATTGAAAGTCTTGCCGACACACCACTCTTCGCATCAATGTACTCACTACCTCTTGCCTCAAAAGAAATTTGCTCTACGAGATCGTGTAAGATTTCATCCGGAGTTATTTTTTGTTTTTGTTCTACTGTCAGATTTGCTTCTTGTTGAGTGATGCTTTTTGATACTGCAATGTTTTTCGGATAGTGTGTGAGAATCTGGCTGTCAATTCTATCTTTAAGCGGAGTTACAATTGAACCTCTGTTTGTGTAATCTTCAGGATTTGCAGTAAAAATAAATTGGATATCCAGTGGAAGCCTTACTTTAAATCCACGTATTTGGATATCACTTTCCTGTAAAATATTAAAAAGAGCAACTTGGATTCTTGCCTGTAAATCTGGTAACTCATTAATTACAAATATTCCTCTATGTGAACGGGGAATTAAACCAAAATGAATTACTCTTTCATCTGAGTAAGGAAGTTTTAACGCCGCAGCTTTTATTGGATCAACATCACCAATTAAATCAGCAACTGATACATCCGGGGTAGCGAGTTTTTCGGTATATCTCTCAGATCTGTGAAGCCAGGAAATTTTTGCTTTATCTCCATCTCTGGCAATAATTTCTTTTACATAAACTGAAAGCGGATTTAATGGGTCATCATTCAATTCAGAACCTTCGACAACCGGAATGTATTCATCCAGAAGGTTTATCATTAACCTTGCTATTTTTGTTTTTGCTTGTCCTCTTAAACCGAGAAATAATATATCGTGACGAGAAAGGACAGCTGTCTGGAGATCGGGAATAACTGTATCGTCAAATCCAATTATACCACCAAAAGGATTTTTATTATCCTTTAAAAATTTTATGAGATTATCTCTAAGCTCATCCTTGATTGATTTTGGTTTACATCCACTTTGTTTTAACTCACCCAGAGTTTTAATCGATATTAAATTCATAAAAATGTTCTACCTTACTCTTTTTCTTCTGTTTCGTATATAGTCTTCAAATAGAAAATCGCCGAGCCCTGTCAGGTTGCTGTAATAAGCTCTGCCGTTATTAATTTTTGTAAACTCCCGCACAAACTGCTGAAGGTATGGATCGCGTGCTATCATAAAAGTTGTTATTGCTATGTTATGCTTCCGGCAAATGGCAGCCTGGTCGAGAGTTTTATTCAAAATTTTTCTATCAAGTCCAAAACTGTTCTTGTAATATTTAGCACCAACTTTCAGGCAAGTTGGCTTACCATCAGTTATCATAAAAATCTGTTTATTATTCGTTTTTCTTCTGCGAAGAATATCGTGCGCCAATTGTAATCCGGCCACAGTATTTGTGTGAAACGGCCCAACTTCAAGATATGGCAAGTCTTTAATTTCAATTGGCCACGCATCATTTCCAAATGCAATAATATCCAGAGTATCTTTGGGATATTTTGTAGTGATTAATTCAGAAAGCGCCATCGCTACTCTTTTTGCAGGAGTGATTCGGTCTTCACCATAAAGCACCATCGAATGGGATATATCAATCATCAGTACTGTAGATGTGAGAGCTTTATAATCTCGCTCTTCAATCTCAAGATCTTTTTCTGTCAGTTTGAAATCATCAATGCCATGATTGATTTGAGCATTCTTAATCGAATCAGTCATATCGATCTGATCGAGAGTATCACCAAAATTGTATTCTCTTCTGTCCGAGGTAATTTCATCACCTTGACCTGAGAAAGGAGTTCTGTGATTGCCTCTTGCGGACTTTTTTATTTTACCAAATATCTCTTCCAGCGACTGCTTTCTTATAGTCATTTCACTTTTGGCAGTCAGGCTTAAAGTATTTCCATCTTCATTATCTTTGATAAAACCCTTTTCCTTTAACTCATCAATAAAATCGCCCATACCATAATCCTCACCTGTCAGGTTATACTCACGATCGAGTTCATTCATCCAATTAAGCGCTTCAGAAACATCTCCTGATGTTATTGTGACAAGTTGAAGAAATACTTTGAGTAAATCTTCAAAATTGCCATTGTTGTTCTCATCAGGCAAAAAGTTTGTAAATCTATGACCAATCATAATAGTATAAACAAGAATAATGAATTATTAGTTCGCAATAATTTCAGTTTGAAAATAAATCAATCTTTGAGTTAAAACAAGAATATTTTTTTGAGATAAAAGAAAGGTTAAGGGGGAATAATTCCCCCTTAAAATTATTTTTTTTCAGTGGGAATTCTGTTTTCCAAAACGTTATCTATCAATTTGTATTCTTTTGCTTCATCAGAAGTTAAGAAATAGTCACGATCGCAATCCTTTGTTATCTGTTCAATAGTTTTGCCAGTATGCTTAGCGAGAATATTATATAAAGCATCTCTCGTTTTAAGCATTTCTTTTGCATGAATTTCGATGTCCGTTGTTTGTCCCTGTAATCCGCCAATCCATGGTTGATGAATCATAATTTTAGAATGAGGAAGAGCAGAACGCTTTCCATGTGCACCGCCAGCAAGAAGTATTGCACCCATGCTTGCGGCCATGCCAACACAAATTGTAGAAACATCAGGCTTTATGTAGTGCATTGTATCATAAATTGCCATTCCTGCTGTAACACTGCCTCCAGGCGAATTTACATATAAATTTATATCCTTCTGAGAATCCTCAGCTTCAAGAAAAATCAACTGGGCGATAGTCAGGCTTGCTACATGATCGTCAATTGGCATACCGATGAAGATAATTCTCTCACGGAGAAGGCGGGAATAAATATCCATTCCGCGCTCACCTCGGCCGGTCTGCTCAATTACATACGGAACAAGCTGGTTAAAAATTTCTATTTTGTTTTTCATTCTTTTTCCTCTTTCTGCTTCTGTGAAAGTTTTTCAGGATTTACTTTGTTAATTTCATTTTTTTCTTTAAGAAAGTCGAAGATCTTTTTGTCAACCATTCTTTCAACCTGGTTGGACGACTTATAATAATTTAATAGTTTATCAACAGGTAAGCCTGTCTTTTCAGCATCCTTTGCTGCAAATTCTTCGAGCTCTTTATCAGTTACTTCTAACTTTTCTTTCTTCTGAATTTCAGTTTTTAGCTGATACCATTTTACTTCATTAAGTGCTGAAGGCTGAAGGTATTCTCGCAAATACTTTGTGTCGACTTTTTTCATTCCTTGTTTTTTCAGTCGTTCTTCCTCGCTCTTAACCATTTCATTCAATATACTTTTAACCATGAATGATGGGGGAGTAAAATCATTTTTTGTAATAATTGAACTGATTAGTTTGCTTCTGGTGAATTCCTCAATCTGCTGGTTATAATAATTCTGAATATTCTTTTCAATTTCACTTCTAAGTTCGGCTTCAGTTGATAATTTATCTTTTGTTGCTTTTTTGATAATCTCTTCATTTAATTCCGGGAGTATAACTTTTTTAATTCCGAGAATCAGTACTTCGTAATCAAAATGCTCAACAACTTTTTCTTCCTTTCCTTCTTTGTTCTGAACATTTCTTTCATCGTGGAAATGAAACTTAAATTTCTCTCCAACTTTCTTTCCGTTTGCATTTGATTTTATATCAGGATGAACATTTACATTTGATAGATCAATCTGCATTTTTTCTGGTTTAGTATCAACTGCTGGTTGTCCACTCTCATCTAATCTGGTCAGTTCAACATCTAAAACATAATTTGAATCGTCTCCAACTACATCGGAATCTTCCTGCGTGCTGTTTGAACGAAGAACATGTTCAATTTCTTTTTCGACTTCATCTCCTTTTACATTTAAGTCAGGCACTTCAATTAATTGCCCTGTATAATCTTTAACTTCAATCTCAGGAATGACCTCATATTTAATTTTAAACTTAAAGTCTTTTTCAATTTTAAAATCCAGATCAGTCATTACCGGCTGACCAATTGGACGTAAGTCTTTCTCTTTTGCTATCTCCCAGAATTTTGTATTTGCCACTTTCTCGGAAGCCTCGAACTCAAGTGAATCACCATATCTTTGTTTGATAATATGTATTGGTACTTTGCCTTTTCTGAAACCAGGAACCTGAATTTTAGTTGTTTGTTTTTTCACTTCAGAAGCAATATCACTTCTAATCTCATCGTAGCTAAGAGTAACTTCTACTTCTCTCTCCGATTGTGAAATATCGTTTAACTTAAATTCCAAATTAACCTCAATTTAGTTTGTGTGATTAAGCTTGTGCGAGAACGGGGACTCGAACCCCGACACCTTTCGGTACTAGATCCTAAGTCTAGCGCGTCTGCCAAATTCCGCCATTCTCGCAGTTATTTATTATTTTTCCGAGTAAATCTTAGGAAAATTGACTGCAAATATACTGTTAGCGAATTTGTATATCAATTCTAAACTTAACTTATCAATAAGCAGATGACAGATTCATTTTGACTACTTGATAAGAGAGAATTCGAAGATTTCTTTCAAAACAAATTATTATACTTAGTTTTGTAAAAACATTTTTCAATATTAAAAAGTTCTGATGGATAAATTTATTATTACGGGCGGTAGGGCTCTTTCCGGCAGTGTAAAGATTAGCGGTTCAAAAAATTCATCACTTGCATTGATGCCGGCCTCGATTTTAGCCTCTGGCAAATCTATTTTGAAAAACACTCCCGAACTCAATGATGTATTTACAATGTCCAAGCTGTTGAAGCATCTTGGTGCTGAAATAAATTTTAATAATGAAATATTAGAGATTGATAATTCAGGTATTACAGAATTCACAGCACCTTATGAACACGTAAAGAAGATGCGGGCATCTGTATATGTATTAGGACCGTTGCTGGCAAGATTTGGAAAAGCAAAAGTCTCTTTACCTGGCGGTTGCGCCTGGGGACCGCGACCCGTGAATCTTCATATCGAGGCAATGAAAAAACTTGGTGCTGATATTGACTTAAAAGATGGATACATAATTGCTGAAGCAAAAAAATTAAAAGGTGCTAAAATAAATTTTGATGTTTCATCTGTTGGTGCAACAGGAAATGCGATGATGGCAGCAACTTTGGCAAAAGGAACAACTTTAATTAACAATGCAGCCATCGAACCAGAAATTACACAGCTTGCCGAATTCCTTATAAAAATGGGAGCCAAAATAAATGGAATCGGAACGAACACACTCGAGGTTGAGGGTGTTGAGGAATTGAATCCGACAGAAATAGTTACCGTACCAGATCGGATAGAAACCGGAACGCTTCTTATTGCTGCTGCAATTACTAAAAGTAATATCATTTTGAATGAAACTTCCTCTGAATTTCTTGAAGACCTACTTATGAAGCTCGAAGATTCTGGATGTAAAATAATTAGAGAAAAGAACAAACTTGTCATCGATGCAATTAATCTAGAGCTGAAGCCTGTATCAATTACCACATCAATATTCCCTGGATTTCCTACCGATATGCAGGCTCAATGGACAGCACTTATGTCAATTGTAAACGGTGTTTCTACTGTAACTGATACGATTTATTTTGACAGGTTTAAGCACGTGCCTGAATTAAATCGTCTCGGTGCACAAATCGTACTCGATCAGAATACAGCAATTATTACAGGAGTGAAAAAGCTACGAGGTGCAAAGGTTATGTCAACCGATCTTCGTGCAAGTGCAAGCCTCGTATTGGCAGGGCTTATTGCTGAAGGAACAACGGAAGTTTTAAGAGTTTATCATCTCGATAGAGGATATCAAAGGATCGAAGAAAAATTAAAAACTCTTGGCGCAGATATTCAAAGAGTTGATAGCAAAGAATATTAGAAGTTTTAAATGATAAAGTTTCTAAAAAAAAATAACTACTTAGCTGTCTTTTTAATTATTATAGGTGTTATAAATCTATATCTCCTTTCTCTTCCATTGACTAATGTTTTTGGGTACGAATTCTCAGCGTTAAATGCGTTGCTTATATCTTTTTTATCCGGGCTATTCAATATTTCTTTCTTAAAATCCACTACTAAAGAAAATATAAAGTTTAATATAGAAAAATATTTATCAGCTTTAAGATGGATGCTCTTTTTGCCTTTTGCAATTTCAGTTGTAAATTCAATCATATTTGGATTCTGCTCTTTTACTGATGGGCTGATCTTTTACTTAGTAATCACTTTCCCTTCAGTAATAATAGGAAGTGCATTCGGTTCAGCTATCTGCGTCTTAGTAAAAAAATTAAGAATAATTTCGTTTATATTTTTTTATTTACTAATACTATTCATCCCAGTGCTCGAGATCTATTTCAATCCGCAGGTCTATCTTTATAACCCACTCTTCGCATATTTTCCAGGAACTATTTATGATGAAGGACTGAGTGTCGATCTAAAACTCACTCTCTATAGAGTACTTAATTTGATATTCTTCATCCCCGTACTTATTTATTTTTTAGGATGGTCTATTAAAGGAGTTTCTTTCAGGAAAAAATTTTCTTTTCTAGTGGCCGCATTTTTCATCACCGGATTGTTTTACTTCCTTTTTTCTCCGTTATTAGGATTTACAACTACAGAATCAAGTTTAAAAGAAAAGCTTGCTTACTGTGTTGAGTCTGAACACTTTATAATTCAAGCTGATGCACGAATTGAAAAAAAAGTTCTCCAACAGATAGTATTGAACCAGGAATATTATTATTTACAGCACAGTATTTTTTTTAAGGAAGAGCCTGATTCTAAAATCAAATCATTTATTTTTTTTGATGGAGAGCAAAAGAAAAATTTATTTGGCGCTGGTGCAGCAGATGTTGCCAAGCCCTGGCTGAATAGTATTTATGTTTCTGCTGATACCTGGGAAAGTACACTTAAACACGAAATCGCCCATTGTTTTACTGCCAGTTTTGGAACAGGCATTTTTAAGCTGGCTAAAGGATTTAACCCGGCTTTGATTGAGGGAGTTGCTGAGGCTGCGGATGGATTCTATGATGAGAACAGCATCCATTATATGGTATCATTAGCATTTAAAAATGGTTACCGCGTTAATTTAAATTTAATGTTTAACAGCTTCAGTTTCTTCGGAAGTGTTTCAAGCCTTTCTTACATCTATTCAGGTTCATTCATTCAATATTTAACTCAGGAATACGGAATAGAAAAGGTCAAACAATTTTATCAGAACAATGACTTTGAAAAATCTTATGCAACCGAGTTAAGTTCAGTAATAAAAAATTATGAACTGTTCCTGGATACTTTAACTCTAAACGCAACGAAAGAAAGAGCTAATTACTATTTCGGTCGTAAGCCACTAATAAGTAAAATTTGTCCAAGATATGTTTCTTCAAGTCTTGCAAAAGCCTGGGAATACTATTCACAGAAGAATTATGATAATGCAAATAACATTTTTGAAAATATTTTATCAGAAACTGAAAATTATAGTGCTGTTGTTGGTTTATCGAAAATTTATGAAGATAGAGATTCTCTCAGGCAGGCAATCAGTTTACTTGATTCGAAGTTAGATACTTTTTTAGGAACAAGCTACGAGTATGATCTGAAATTTCGATTAGCTGATCAGCTTGTTATGAACAATGAGATTGAGAAAGCAAAAGAACAATATCACTTTTTGGTCCATGTTAAACCGAATAGGAGATTAGAATTGGTAAGTAATACAAGAATTTCTTTGTTAAAGAATAGTTCTCTAAAAAATTACGTTGCTGGAAGGGAATATGATCGATACGCAATCTTAAAAAATTTGAATTTGCGGGTTTACAACTATCCCTCAATACCATTGATGATAGACCTGAGTACATCACTTGGAGAAGACTATCACTCATTCATATTAAACTTTGAAAATAATTTAGAAGTAAAGAATGAGTTAAGTAGTTACGCTCTACTTAAGTTATCTGAATATATGTTACGTCATTTTGATTACGTCAAAGCTCGAAAAATGGCAGGTTTTGCATTAAGATATAAGGACGACCTTAACCTGCTGAAACTAACGGAGGAGAATTCTAAAAAGACTGAATGGTTCCTCAAAAATTCGGAAAATATTCTTAATGAAACTAATTTCAATTTGAATTATTAATTATGAATCTTAAAGAAAATTTAGAGAAATTTGATTTTCTTGAAACCGCTTCTAAAGTAGCTAAAGAAGTTGGTGTTGAGGTTTATGTTGTTGGTGGATTCATCCGGGATCTTATTTTAAACAAAGAGATTGAAGATATTGATTTCCTCGTAGTCGGTGACGTATTAAAATATGCACAAACTTTTGCTGCTTCATTTGGAATTCATGATGTTGTTGTGTTCAAAACTTTTGGCACAGCTCACTTCACTTACAAGGGATTAAATTTTGAATTTGTTGCAGCAAGAAAGGAGTCTTACAAAAAATCAAGTAGAAAACCACTTGTTTCGCAAGGAACATTTTCTGACGATATCTCCAGACGTGATTTCACAATTAATACAATAGCAGTGTCAATTCTAAAAGAAAATTTCGGAGAAGTAATTGATCATTTTAACGGAATAGATGATATTGAAAAGAAACTAATCAGAACTCCTCTTGATCCAAAAATAACATTTGATGATGACCCATTGAGAATATTAAGAGCATTTCGATTTGCTTCACAATTAAATTTTAATGTTGACAGTTCCATTCTGAAATCGGCAGAGGAATTAAGAGAAAGACTGGAAATAGTTTCCCAGGAAAGAAAAACCGATGAGTTCCTGAAAATCTTAAAGTCAGACAAACCGTCTATTGGGCTAAAACTGCTACAGGTTTCAAAAGTGATGGAAGGAATTTTTCCTGAAATATCACAAATGATTGGAGTTGAACAAAGAGAGGAATACCATCATAAAGATGTTTTTTTTCACACTTTGGAAGTTGTGGATAATATCTCAAAAAAAACGGATGATGTCTGGTTAAGATTTGGAGCGCTGGTCCACGATATTGCCAAACCAAAAACAAAAAAGTTTATTGAAGGCACAGGTTGGACTTTTCATGGTCACGAAGAACTTGGCGCAAGGATGATGAAATCAATTTTCAAAAGAATGAAGCTCCCTATGAACAAGCTTGACTATATGGAAAAACTTGTTAGACTTCATTTGCGTCCAATTGCTCTCGTAAGTGATGATGTTTCTGATTCAGCGATTAGAAGATTGATTGTAGCCGCCGATGAAGATCTTGAGGATTTAATTACTCTATGCCGGGCTGATATTACAAGTAAGAATCCCGAAAAGGTGGAAAAGTATCTTCAGAATTATGAAATTGTGATGAAGAAGGTGCTTGAAGTTCAAGAGAAAGATAAACTCGGAGCGTTTCAATCACCAGTTGGCGGAGATGTTATTATGCAGGTTTGTAATCTAAGACCATCGAAGAAAGTTGGAGAAATTAAAACAGCCATTGAAGAGGCTATACTCGACGGAGTGATCGGAAACAATTATGAAGAAGCCTATGAATATCTGTTAACGATTAAAGATCAATTTCTTGATAATTAGTAATTTTATAATTTGACTCTTAAACCTAACAGATAGGTTTTATCAGTCCTCACTGCTTCATTATTTCTTATTCCTAGAAAAAGATCAACCGGAATTTTATCTTTGACTTTTTGTAATTCTACAGCAGAATTAAAATCACTTGTTTCAGACAATATCAGATTAGATTTTATCGATGCAGTTGTATCTTCCTCGACATTCTTATCTTTTTTAAATACCAGAGCATAAACTAATATTCCAGCGACTACTAAGCCTCCAACTACATAAAGTGCTGTATCGTCATTACCGTTATCGGATTGGGATGTACTGCCGCTGCCACCAGTACCATAATCCTCAAAAATTCTAAGTCCGTTCTGAGCAAAAGTATCTGAGGAAAAAATTGCTATTGATAGAATCATAATGAAAGTTAAAGTATGGAAGGATAGTTTTAAATATGATTGCACTTTTTTTACCTCTAAATTGTTATTGCTAATATAAGAGAATTAAACTTATGTATTCAAGCAGTGATTTTATCCCACTTTTTTTAGCTATAAAGATTGACAAAGGACTAAAAAAGCCAAACATTATTAACCGAATATATACTTATTCTACCGTTTATAATGTTAACAAATAAGATCGAAGCTTATTATGTATTTTTGCAATGGATTTTATACATTGAAAAAAATAATGTAACATTGCATATTATCTATCTGTCTAATTCATAAAAAAGGGTAAATTCAAATTGGAGATCAGAATGCGATTAATAATCACTACTTTATTCACTGTTTTAATTTCAGCATCCATAATTCCTCAGGAAAAACTAACGCTTGAAAAAGCTATCAATATTGCTTTGCACAAGAATACGACCTATTTGAAAAGCTCTAATCAAATAGAAAGTTTTGAATCGGAAGTACAAGCTGCTTACGGAAATTTTTTACCGACTCTTGGTGCAAATGCAAATTGGCAATGGAGTAAAACAGATCAACAGGGATTATATGTTGATCCTAACACAGGCCAGGTTGTTGATGGCTCGCAGCAACTAAGGTCATACAATTTAGGTTTAAGAACTAATTGGACATTGTTTGATGGTCTTGCGAATCTGGCAACTCTTTCAAGGAGTAAAGATGAACTCGAATCCGCGCAATTAACTCTGGAAAGATTAAAACAAGATTTGGTTTACCAGACAATGACCCTTTATTATCAGGTGGTTTATAGTGCTCAGTTACTCAATGTAAAAAAAGATGATCTGAAGTGGAATGAGAAGAATCTCGAAACAATAAAAGAAAGAAGCAGACTAGGTGCAGCTACATTAGCCGATGTTTATCAGCAAGAAGTTGCCAAAGGTAATGCTGAACTGGAATTGATCAGAACTGAAAATCAACTTGAATTGGCAAAGAAGGATTTGCTTTTTTATCTCGGCATTGATGTATTAGAAGAATTTACGTTTACTGATACCCTAACTAGCATCGATTCTGAAATATTAAATTCCAATCTGCTAACTGATTACCAAGACATAAGTGAATTAGTTACAGATGCTTTAAATCAAAGATATGATTACAAAAGCGCTATGCTAAACTATGAAAGCACAAAGGAAAGTGTTACAATAGCACAGTCAGGACATTGGCCTTCACTAGTTGCAAGTGGAAATTATTCTTGGTTTGGTACCACTGTTTCAGAAATAGATGAAAATAGAAATCTTCAATTTGGATTATCACTTAATGTTCCATTGTTTCTAGGATGGTCAGTTAGCAATCAGGTTCAGCTAGCCGAAGTGCTATCTAAAAACTCAGCAATTGAATTGAGTGATCTTGAAAGAGAGATTAAAAAGGAGATCAAAACTAATTTTCTGGATCTTCAGGCTTCGCAAAAGGCATTGGTTGTAAGTGAAAAGAATATTTCTGCGGCAAGAGAAACCCTTAAGATTGAAGAAGAAAAATATGCACTTGGTTCTGGCAAACTGCTTGATGTTCTAATAGTCAACTCACGTTATACAACTGCACTTACTGATCTGTTAAATTCTCAATTTTCTTATATAGTACTGAGTCAGAAATTAAAGTATAATCTAGGCACATTAGATTATAAGAATTACGAATAATAGACTTTTAGGAGATAAAAAGAATGGCAAATGGTAAAAAGAAAAAATCAAAGAAAAAACTTTTCATTTTTGGTGGATTAGGTCTACTAATACTCATCCTTGTTATAGTCACCTTTGCAGGAGGTAGTAAGGAAAATATAATTCTCGTCCAAACTGAAAAAGTTCAGAAAAGGAACATTACTCAAACTGTAACTGCCACTGGAAAAATTGATCCGGAGTTTAAAGTGCTTATTACACCAGAAGTAACTGGAGAGATTATAAGCTTGCCTGTTAAAGAGGGCGATGTTGTAAAGAAAGGTGACCTTCTCATAAAAATAAAAGGGGACCAATACATGGCTCAGAAGGATAGACTGGAAGCTAGTCTAAAATCTTCTGAAGCATCATTGCAAATGCGTGACGCTGAATTAAACAGGGTACAACTTGAGTATGATCGCACACAGGAACTTCATAGCAAAGCATTAGCGAGCGATTCGGAATTAGAAGCGGTGCAATCTAATTACCTTTCAGCTAAGGCATCTTATGATGCCGCTGCTGCAAATGTCCTCCAGAGTAAAGCACAATTGAGGGAAGTTCTCGAAACATTATACAAGACAACCATTTATTCTCCGATTGATGGAATAGTTATTCAGCTTAATGTTGAGCTCGCTGAAAGAGTTTTAGGAAGCGGTTTTAGTCAGGGAACAAATATTATGACTGTTGCCGACCTGAGTAATATGGAAGCTGTTGTTAATGTAGATGAAAACGATGTGGTACTGGTTTCTGTTGGCGACACTACTAACATAACAGTTGATGCATTTGGTGATAAAGTATTTAACGGAATTGTTACAGAAATTGGAAATAGTGCCATATCAGCTGGATTCGGAACTCAAGAACAGGTAGTCAATTTTTCGGTCAAGATAAAGTTAATAGACCTCGATCCATACTTACGTCCGGGAATGTCCTGTAATGCAGATATAGAAACAGAAACGGTTGAAAATGTTATAAGTGTTCCTATTCAGAGTGTAACTGCAAGGACAGATGTTCCTGTTAATGAAGATTCTACCAAAACTGATGAGAAGGAAGAAAATGGAAATAGAATGATGAAAAACAAAAAGCCAAAAGAAGTTGTATTTTTGGTAGATAACGGAAAAGCCAAAATGGTTGTTGTTGAAGCAGGTATAAGTGATGATAATTATCTTGAAATAAAAAGTGGTTTGGACGAGGGCGCTGAAGTTGTATCTGGTAGTTACCGTGTAATTTCAAGGGAGTTAGAGGATGACTCTGTTGTTAGAGTTGAACAAAAACGCGGCGATGGAAACAAAGAAATGGCTGAAGAGGATGATAACTAACCAAATCAGGAATTAACATGAATATTATAAACATAGAACATATAGCAAAAATATACGATGTTGGATTAGAAAAAGTTCATGCATTAAGGGACGTTTCTTTGAGAATAGATAAGAATGAATACGTTGCTATTATGGGTCCCTCTGGTTCCGGTAAATCTACTTTGATGAATATGCTCGGATGTCTTGATACTCCAACTACTGGAAAATACGAATTTAATGCAGTGAACGTAAGTGATATGGACGATAACGATTTGGCAAGGATCAGGAACAAAGAAATTGGATTTGTTTTTCAAACATTCAACTTACTGCCCAGATCTGATGCTCTTCATAATGTTGAACTGCCATTAATTTATGCAGGTATGCCTTATTCAGAACGAAGGGAAAGAGCTTCAAAATCACTTGCAGATGTTGGACTTGCAGACAGGATGCATCATAAACCAAATGAGCTTTCAGGTGGGCAAAGACAACGTGTTGCAGTTGCCAGAGCTTTGGTAACAAATCCTTCTATCATACTGGCAGATGAACCAACTGGTAACCTTGACTCAAAAACCGGCGAAGAAATTATGCTGCTGTTTAATGAGATTCATGACAAAGGTAACACCATTATACTTGTAACACATGAGGAATATATAGCCGAGCACGCAGCAAGAATAATCAGATTAAAAGACGGGCTTGTTGAAAAAGATGAAGTGGTTGCAAAAAGATATACTCCTAATTCAAATGAAGCAAGAGTAATTTGAACTTGAATGATATTTACGGTAATAAATAGTACGTTGATTTTTTTAACAGACTGTATTTAATTAATTAAAAATAAAAAGTAG
>JAOTUT010000122.1 GCA_029863735.1 Ignavibacteria bacterium | reverse complement strand
TCCTGAAGCAAGCATCAAATCTACCTGGAAATCAAAAACTGATCGAATTTCAAGAGGATCAACAAGCAGTTCTCCCTTGCGTGTTGTTGTACTTGTGCTGACAATTGGATTACCTAATCCTTGAACAATCTTCAATGCAACGACGTGATTAGGAATTCTTATTCCAACTGTTTTCCTTTTACTCCATAATTTTTTGGGAACATTTTTGGCAGCCGGCAAAATGAAAGTGTATGGACCGGGCAATAAACGTTTCATAGTCTTATAAGCGTAATCAGATACTCTTGCATACTTTGCAATATTTTTTAAATTGGGACAGATGAAACTAAGTAGTTTGATGTCAGGATTACTCTTGATCTGCTTTACTCTATCGAGTGCTTCTTTATTTAATATATCACAGCCAATGCCATAGACGGTATCAGTTGGATAGATGATCACCCCACCCTCTTTGAGCACATTTATTGCTTTGTTGATAAATCTAAGTTCAGGATTAACAGGATGTAATTCAAAATAGTCCATTAAAAACCTTTATAAATTTCAGACGTAAATTATTGCTAATAAAATGTAAATTACTATTACTAAGATAGAATTATGATTAAACATTTCAACTTAAAAGTAAACCTTCAAAAGCGCATTAATAGTACAAAAAAGTACTCGATTTATCGTTTTGTTTAAGAAAAAAATCTTTATATTTAATGTTCAAAATTTTACAGTTTTTGATATTAAAGGAGTTATATAATGGCTAGAAAATGTCAGGTATCCGGAGTAGGGCCACGATACGGTAGCAGCATATCTCATGCTCACAATAAGACAAAAAGAAGATTTTTACCTAATCTGCAAAAGAAGAAGATCTGGGTTCAGGAATTAAACCGGGAGGTTACCGTTAAATTAACAGCCAAGGCTTTAAAGACTATCAGTAAAAATGGAACTGCTGACCTTGCAAAGATGATTAGAGAGAAGAAATTAAAAGTCAATTAAGGTTGATAAAATATTTAAAACAAAAAGGGAAGCAATATGCTTCCCTTTTTTAATTAATATTCTGAACTAATTATTCTCTTACAACCCAAACTTTAACCTTTGCACCTATGCTAGGATGAACCTTAATATTCACACTGTAAATCCCAAGAGTTTTTATTGCTTCATCGACATCAATTTTTCTTTTATCAATTTCATAACCTTTTTCTTTAAGGCTATCTGCAATCATCTGAGATGTAACAGTTCCGAAGATTTTATCTTCTTCACCAACCTGAACTGGAATAGTGATTGAAACTTTTTCTAATTCAGTGGCAAGGTTTTCTGCCGCCAATAATTCATGTTTAGCTTTTTTAACAACTGCTTTTTTCTCTTCTTCAAGAGCTCTTAAATTTCCATTTAGAGCAATGTAGGCAATCTTTCTTGGCAGTAGGAAATTATGAGCATAACCATCTTTAACTTCAACAACATCGCCTACCTGGCCAAGTTGCTCATAATTTTGTCTTAATATTACTTTCATCTTTACTCCTTTAAAATTCTACCTGATACTTTCTGAAACATATGGAAGTAATGCCATATGTCGAGCTCTCTTTACTGCAATTGCAAGTTGCCGTTGATATTTAGAGCTGGTTCCAGTAATTCTTTTAGGGATAATTCTTCCCTGTTCGGAGACAAATTTTTGAATCAGCTTTACATTCTTGTAATCGATGTACTTAATTTTTGCTTGTGTAAAGCGACAAATCTTTTTTGTCTTTATATCTTTTTTTTGTGTCATCATAATTATTTATCCTTCATTAGATTTGATTCTTCATCGGAGAGAAATTTATCAAAAGAGTCTTCGGTGTAATCAGCATCGTTTTCCTCGGCAACTACGGCAGTATCTTCTTCATCTGGTGTTACTTCAGCATCAACAAATTTACCACGCTTGTTTAAGAATTGAATTCTTCTCGCTTTTATCTCAACGATGCTTCTGTTATGGCCATCATCAGTTTTCCATGTTCTGCTTTGCAATTCTCCATCAACTAGAACCGCTGAGCCTTTTTTTAGCCTCTCTCTGCAGCTGTCTGCAAGCTTATTCCAGGCAACAATTCCAACATAGCAAACATCCTCCTGCCACTGGTTCGAGCTGTCTTTAAATCTTCTGTTTGAGGCTAAAGAGAAATTCACAACGGGTGTCTTATTCGTAGTTTCTCTAAAGATCGGGTCTTTGGTTAAATTGCCAGCAACTATCACGTAATTGATTTCCGGCATTTTCAAATCGGCCATAGTTTAATCCTCCATACTATCATTGGTTAATGTTTATGCGTCAGTTACGGGAGTCTCTTCTTCATCCTCATCAGCCTCAGGTGGTACCACAGGTATTTGTTCCACTTCTTCAACTAATTGAGGCAACAAAGATTTATCAATTTCAATTTGCTCCAGAGCTTCTTTTGATAGAGCAATAGTTAGATACCTTAAAATAGTTTCATCTAACTGGTAGTATCTTTCAAGTTTGGGTATAAGGTCAGGTAAGGAATTAAATCTGAAAATTGCGTAATAGCCAATTTTGCTTTTTTTCACTTGATAGGCAAGCCTTTTTCTTCCCCAGTCTTCAATTTCCAGGACTTCTCCACCATTAGTAGTAATGGTTTCTTTAACTCTTTCGATAAGATTTTTTATCGCTTCATCATCAAGTGCTGCATTAATTAGAATGGCACTTTCGTAAACACGTTTATTCATCTAAAAATTACCTCCCTATGGACTAATGGCCTCTTGCAATATTTCTGCAGGAAGCAGGGTTATTTAATATAATCTTTTGGGCAACAAATCTATTTAATTAATGGGGCAATAACAAGTGAAATTACTGCCATTAATTTGATTAAAATATTCAGGGATGGCCCGGATGTATCCTTAAATGGATCACCAACAGTATCACCGACAACTGCTGCTTTATGAGGGTCTGAACCCTTAAAGTATTTTTTGCCATTTACTTCAAAACCGCTCTCAAACATCTTTTTGGCATTATCCCAGGCCCCACCAGCATTAGACTGAAAAATGGCCATTAAAACTCCTGTTACAGTAACTCCTGCTAAAAGACCACCAAGCATTTCTGCACCGCCGCTAAAACCTACAATCACTGGTGTTGACACCGCCAATAATCCAGGAACAACCATTTTCTTTATTGCAGCCTGGGTTGAGATTTCTACGCATTTACCATATTCAGCGGCTCCATCAGCTTCTTCAAATGTTTTAATATCTTGTTCTGACCATTCTGATTGATCTTTACCTTGATACTTTTTCATAATAGCGAGAGCTTTTGTAAGTGTGGGAATATCTTTAAACTGTCTTCTAACCTCTTCAATCATAGCCATTGCTGCTTTTCCAACTGCACTCATAGCTAATGCTGAAAATAAAAATGGCAGCATACCACCAACAAATAATCCAGCCATTACATCTGCTTTTGAAATATCAATTGATTTGATATTTGCAGACATCATAAAAGCACCAAAAAGAGCAAGGGCAGTTAATGCAGCTGAACCAATTGCAAATCCTTTTCCGATTGCTGCGGTAGTATTTCCAACTGCATCAAGTTTATCTGTTCTTTCTCTTACCTCCTTTGGTAGCTTTGACATTTCCGCAATACCTCCGGAATTATCTGAGATGGGTCCATACGCATCAACTGCTAATTGTATACCTGTGTTTGAAAGCATTCCAACTGCAGCTATTGCTATTCCATACAGACCACCAAAATAAAACGCTGCAACAATTGAAGCAGCTATAATTAGTATAGGCAAAGCTGTAGAAAACATACCATTGCTTAATCCGGCAATGATATTTGTAGCGGAACCGGTTAATGACTGCCTGGCAATTGATTTTACTGGTGCCTTTCCAAATCCTGTGAAGTATTCTGTTATCAATCCGATTAACACACCAGCAACAAGGCCAATTACAGTTGCAAAGAAAATATTAAGCGAAGTTATTGTATATGAAGTTCCATACAGTGGATCATCAAAAGTCCATTGAGAAGGTAATATCCAATCAATAATAAAATACAAAGCAATTATCATAAAAAATGAAGAGCCAAATTCACCCAGATTTAATGCTTTCTGAGGATCTCCACCTTCTTTAACTCTCACAAAAAAAGTTCCGATGATTGACATAATAATTCCTGCAGCAGCTACAGCAAGAGGAAGCAGAATTGCACCAAGACCATTAAAGTTTCCTGAAAATTCAGGAAGCCCAAAAAAGGCAGCTCCAAGCACCATTGTTCCAACAATAGAACCGACATAAGATTCAAAAAGATCCGCACCCATTCCAGCAACATCACCAACGTTATCACCAACATTATCAGCAATTGTAGCAGGATTTAATGGATGGTCTTCAGGAATTCCAGCTTCAACTTTTCCAACAAGATCAGCTCCAACATCTGCAGCTTTAGTATAAATTCCACCTCCTACGCGTGCAAAGAGAGCAATTGAAGATGCACCAAAGGAAAATCCGGTTATTATAGTTATTACTCTGTGAAGACTGGTCACGTCCCCGACACCAAATATATCCCCGTAAATAAGGAAAAGAGTTCCAAGACCAAGCATTCCCAGACCAACAACGGCTAAGCCCATAACTGAACCGCCGGCAAATGCAATTTCCAAAGCTTTACCAAGACTACTTCTTGCAGCATTGGTAGTTCTTACGTTCGCTTTTGTGGCTACTCTCATGCCTATAAACCCTGCGAGTGCTGAACAGAGAGCACCAACTATAAATGAAACTGCAACAAATGGCGAGGAGTCATTAGGATCCGCAGAAACTGCAAGAAGTATTGCAACACAAATAACAAAAATAGAGAGTACTTTATATTCAGATTTAAGAAACGCCATCGCACCTTCAGAGATATGATTGGCAATTTTTTGCATCTTTTCTGTACCGGGATCTTTTTTATTTATCCAGGCTGATTTAAAAAATGTAAATAAAAGTGCAATCACTCCGAAGAGAGGAATAATATAAAAGAATGATGGCATAATTTTCTCCCTGCTTTATTGGTTAAAATTATTTTGATTTTCAGATTTCATTAAAATACTGTTAGCTTCAAGCATCTTCTTGCTGCCGCCAACTATAAATTCTTCAACTAGATTAGTACACTTGCTAAATGTTGTTTGATATTCCAGTAGTTCACTTTTTGAAAATTTGGAAAGCACATAATCGGATAAAACTTTATCCGCAGGATTAGTACCAATACCAATTCTAATTCTTGGAAATTGTTCCGTCATCAGATGATAGATAATAGAACTTAATCCGTTATGCCCTCCATCGCCCCCTGACAATCGAACTCTGAAATCATAATTTTTTATATTCGTATCATCACACACGACAAGGAACTCTTCAGGTGATAAACTATACTTTTCAAAAATCTGCCTGGCAGCTACGCCACTATTGTTAACGTAGGTTACAGGTTTGATAAGCATAAAATTCTGGTCGCCTATTTTACCTACAGCTTCTAAATAATCACCTGTTGATTCGTTAAAGTTTATCGATTTCTTTTTCGAAAAATAATCCAACAATAAAAATCCGGCATTATGCCTGGTAAATTCATACCGAATGCCGGGATTTCCTATTCCAAATATAAACCGCAAAACAAACAGGAATTTAGTCTTCTTCTTCTTCTTCTTCTTTCTTACCTTTTGT
>JAOTUT010000014.1 GCA_029863735.1 Ignavibacteria bacterium | reverse complement strand
CCATCTAATGATACTATAACTTCATCTGTGTTAGCAATAATTTCATTTGCGTACTTTTTCAAAAGTAACCCGGTTGATAAAAGTGTGATTTTAATATTCCGGGCTTTAATAATTTCACATAACCTGAAAAAATTCGGATGCATCAGAGCTTCACCACCCGACATAACAACCAGTTTTGTATTCAACTTCTGCATCGAGTCTAACAATTTTTCGACATCTCGTTCTTCCAATTGCTTAACATTATTATTTCCCTTCCAGATATCACACATAACACAACGGCAGTTACATCTGCTGTGAGGCATAAGTATAACAATTGGTAATGAATAAATTTTGTGAAACTTCAGTGCTGAAAAACGTCTTATGGTTTCAGCTGAAAGTGTTTTATTCATATAAATTTGTTATAATAAAATTAGTTACGGTTGTATTAGTTAAAATGTATTGCTACAGTTATAATTGATTGATATCATAGAACTGATACTTAATTATAATTAAAATGATAATTCAATTTACTATATTTCGCCTTAGAGAAATATGTACGATGCCTGTTAAAATTCTATGAATATATTAAAATTAATACTGATTTTTTTCTTTTCCATCACTTCTTTCCCTCAGACTGAAGAATATATCTTCAAACAATTTACTGATGCAGACGGGCTTTCACAAAGCACTATTTTTGCAATGTTACAAGATCAGGAGGGATACCTCTGGCTTGGAACAATCGACGGACTTAATCGCTATGATGGATATGAGTTCAGAGTTTACGCAAACGACCCTTCCGATATCACTTCAATCTCCGATAATTTTATTTCAGCACTTTACGAAGATAGCGAAGGTTTTATCTGGGTTGGAACTGTAAACGGATATTTTAATCGTTTTAATCGAAAAACCGAAGTCTTTAAAAGATATTTTGTGAATAATTTTTTCTCGACAACGAAAATTCCTGACATAAATTTTTACGAGTACCCCCTTGCTTTCTCACGAAATCAGATAAATACAATTACATCAATAACTGAAGACAATGACGGCTTCTTATGGATAGGCACATGGGGAAACGGTATAATAAAATTCGATAGGAAAAAAGAAATTGGCAAGCACATTTATAACGATGAGAATAACTCAACAAGCTTAAGTTCAAACAGGATTCTTGATATCATTTCAGATACAAATGGTGAAATATGGATTGCAACTTTTGGTAGTGGTTTAAACAAACTGCTGCGGGATAAATCTGGTGGAAATAATAAGATTGAATCACAAACGGCCAGCTTTTTAAGATATACATTGAATAATAATGATCCATACTCGATTAGTGATAATAAAATAATTTCTCTTTTTGAAGATAAAGATCGAAACATCTGGATCGGAACTTTTTATGGGGGTGTGAATAAGCTTGATTCAATTAATAAAAAACTCCATCCTGGTAATGCAAAGTTTATAAATTATAACCAAAAGAATAGCGGTCTTTCAAATAATACTGTAATGGCTATTCAGCAGAATCTTGATGGATATCTCTGGGTAGGAACATTTGGTGGCGGAATTGACAGGTTTAATATCAGCAATGAAAGCTTTATAAATTTTAATAAAATTTCATCGCCTCAAAATGTATTTCCTGATGTCGAAATACTTTCATTATTTGTTGACAGATCCGGCATATTATGGGCAGGTTCACATCTTGGGGAAGGTGTTACTAAAATTCAAAACTTCAAATTGAAGTTTGATATTATAAATAGCCAATCGACTGGTAATTTAAAGTTAAACGATGATGTAGTTTGGTCTTTGTTCGAGGACAGTAATGGAAATCTTTGGGTTGGAACATACAGAGGTGGAATTAATGTTCTAAACTTCAAAACAAAACAACGGCAGATTTATAAAAAATCAGGGGACAAAATTTATGGGATCAGTGATAACCATATCAGGTCAATAGCAGAAGACAAGTTTGGTAATATCTGGGTTGGAACTTATAGTGGAGGCCTTAATAGAATTAACCGAAGCAAAGGAAAAATAGACTTATATAAAAATGAACCGGGAAACAGTCATTCTCTTTCTGCTAATCAGGTGCTCGATATTTATGTTGAATCGGAGAACACAATTTGGGTTGCAACGTTTGGAGGTGGATTAAATAGACTTTCGTTTTCTGATAATTCTTCCGAAGTTCCTGAATTCAAAACTTACAGGTATAATCCATCTGATCCGGCTTCACTATCAGATGATAGGGCTTATACAATATTAAAAGACAAGAATAATTTTTGGGTCGGAACTTATGGCGGAAGTCTGAACCGGTTTGATGAAAAAACAGGAAAGTTTAATCTTCTTTTTCCTGGTTCTCAATATTCTCAGGCACTTCTAAGTGATAAGATTCTCTCTCTTTCAGAATCAAAAGACAATAAATTGTGGATAGGAACCTCGGGCGGAGGTTTGAATAAATTAGACATTTCTGCGAATTCAGTTCAAAACTTTTCACTGGCTCAGGGACTGAGCAGCTCAGTAGTATACGGTATCCTTGAGGATAATAAATCTAATTTATGGCTTAGCACTGATGACGGAATTTTTCTTTTTGATACTGCCACTGAGAGATTCACCCAATTTGGAATTGAAGATGGAGTCCAAAGTCTGGAATTCAGTGGCGGAGCTTACTTTAAAGATTCAGATGGTATGATGTATTTCGGAGGTATAAACGGATTTAACTATTTTCATCCGGATAGTATTACTATAAATAAATATTTACCTGCTATTGTAATAAGTGACATAAAAGTGATGGACGTTAGAATAAAAGGAGAGCCAAGTGAGTTAATATTATCATACGATCAGAATTTTGTTTCGATTGAATTTTCTGCTCTTGACTTTTCCATTCCAAAGCAAAACAAATACAGTTACATTCTTAAAGGTTTTCAGGAATCCTGGATATCAACTGACGGTTCCAACAGAATCGCAACTTACACCAACCTACCATCCGGAGAATTTACATTTTTGGTCAAGGGAACTAATGAGGATGGAATATGGAATGAAAACCCGGCTTCAATAAAAATTATTATCAATCCACCATTCTGGCAAACATCGTGGTTCGTTACACTTGTTGTATTAACAGTCGCTTTTTTCATTTATTTCTTTGGAACCATCAGAGTAAAAAGTCAACTTGAAATTGAAAAGTTGAAATTAAAAATTGCTTCGGATCTGCATGACAATATAGGTTCAGGTTTAACTGAAATTTCTATACTCAGTGAAGTTGCTGAAAGAAGTGAAGGTCATTCTAGTATGATAGTAAAAAATGATCTGCAAAAAATAAGTGAAACTGCCCGGCAGTTAGTTGATTCGATGAGTGATATCGTTTGGGTTGTAAATCCGCAAAGAGATTCACTGCACGACCTGATCGTTAAGTTGAAAGATTCATATAATGAATTTTTCAGCTCCATTGGAATTTCTTTTCAGGTTAACAATATTGAGAAAAGTGATGATATAAAGCTACCGATGGAATACAAGCAGAATCTTTTACTGATGTTCAAAGAAGCAATCAATAACGCAATAAAACACAGCGGATGTAAAAAATTAGTTCTTGAAGCTTTTTACAAAAATGATATAATTGAAATTATTCTTAAAGACGACGGATCGGGATTTGATTTAAATAAAGTTAAGTTTGGCAATGGAATTAAGAATATGGAAAACCGTGCAAATAAAATAAAAGGAAAGCTGAGCTGGAAAACAGAAAGTGGTAAAGGTACCACAGTAAAGTTTTCAGGAAAGCTTGGTGGATTAAACAGATTAAAATCACTACTAAAATAATTTTGTTGAATATGAAATGATAAATGTAGCAATAGTTGAAGACAATGATACAATAAGAGATGGATTAGCCGCACTAATTAACGGGACAACCGGATATAAGACCGTGGGCTTGTTCAGAGATTGCGAAAGCTTTCTGGCAAGACTGTCATCTCTTGATGTAAATGTTGTTCTAATGGATATTGCCTTACCGGGAATGAACGGAATTGAAGGAGTAAAAGAGGCTAAAAAAGTAAAACCGGATACTGATGTTCTTATGCTCACAATTTATGAAGACAGCGAAAAAGTTTTTGATGCTCTCTGTGCCGGTGCTTGCGGTTACTTAGTAAAAAAGACTCCCCCATCCAAACTGCTTGATGCAATAAAGGAAGTTTATGAAGGGGGCTCACCGATGAGTAGTCAGATTGCAAGACAGGTAATTACTGCCTTTAAAGAATCAAAAGATCTGAAGGATGATAAGCAGGAGTTTGAATTAAGCGCAAGAGAAAAGGAAGTAATTACTCTTCTTGCCGGAGGGAATAATTATCAGCAAATAGCCGATCAACTCTTTATAAGTGTTGATACAGTACGTCATCATATAAAGAACATTTACAAAAAACTACACGTTCACACTCAGTCTGAAGCAGTGGCAAAAGCTATCCGAAAGAAAATTATTTAGCTCAGACACCTACATAGATATGTAGTGATGAATTCATCTTCCCACCAAATAACAAATAAATTACATCATCATGTAATTGATTTCTGAAGGCATTCTGATAGATTTTAGCCAGAGATTAAGAACACTCACTTAACTGAATCTTTAATTCTCAATTTGTGTTTGAATAATTAAATAAACATACAGGGTGCACACATGGAAACTACAATCACAAAAAAAGAACTCACCAATCCTATATCGGATTTGATTAGTGATGAGATATATGATTTGCTTGTATCACGGGGGTTAATAAATGAGAGAGCCGTAAGGGATTATATCATCAGGAAAAAATTCAAATCACTACGTGCACAAAAACTTAGAACCGGAGATGCAATTGATTCAATAAGGGAGGAATATCCTTACTTGCAGTTTGATACAATAAGAAAAATTGTTCACAATCCTCCAAAGAGTTTAGCAAACTAGATAACGCCCCCCTGTGCGGTCACCCCATCTGCCACGTGGGGTGATCCACTCCATTATTGTTTTAACGGCTGGTGCTCTAGCTTTAACAGATCGTTCAATTCCTTTACAGGATTAAAAGTAATTTTTGGAACTTCTACAAAAACTGTTAACCAGTAATACATCCCCCCGTTCCACAAACCGGGAAGCTCAAGAGCTTTTAGTTCTTTACCATCTTTTGATTTTTTTGTTATTAACCCTGTATAAGGATTAGAGAATTTTTCAAGATTAAAATGGTTTCCATTGTAATCCTTCACACTACAATCAAGATCAACCGGGTTAAAGTGATTCGCTTCATTAAAAATTTTTCGTTGATTCGGATCTGAAATATCCACCTGTGCAGTTTCAACAATCTGTTTGGTTATTTCGCCATTTTCATCTTTTATCCAGAAAGGACTTCCGCCGGGATGATCTTCCCTCTTTACCATTCCACATACACGGATCGGTCGATTGAGAAACTCAAATAGGTATTGATGTTTTTCATCTAGTAGTTTTTCTTTTAGCTTATCAGCCAGGTCAATTTCAAATTCATCTTTGATGAATTTTATAGCTTTAACAATTAAGCTATCATCTGCTTTATTCTTTTCAAGCATTCTTAAAAAGTTGAAAACTTTTTGCTGTAACGATATAAGAAGACCGCCAAGAATTTTTTTGTATTTGTAAGTCTCATCTTTTAAATGATCGGGAACAATATTATCAATGTTCTTAATTGATATTATATCAGCTTTAAGATCATTAAGATTCATAAGTAATGCACCGTGTCCGCCTGGTCTGAAAATAATTTTGCTATTTTCATCTCTGAAAGGTTTATTCTCCAGAGTAACTGAAATAGTATCCGTAGAGGGACTTTGAAATGAAAAACCAATATCAAACTTCCAGCCTCTTTTGCTGTATTTTTCAAAAAGAGATTCGAATAACCTTTTTATTTCGGCTTCATGCTCAGGGGATATTGTAAAATGAACTCTTACAACTTTGTCCTTCCCGGCAGAATAATTCATGGCCTCGACAAGATGTTCTTCAAACGCTGTTCTGGTTCCTTCAGGATATGAATGAAAAGGAATACAACCCTTAGGAAGGTTAGCATAATTCAACCCACTTTCGTCAGCAATCAAACGTATTACCTCGGATATATTTTCATCGGCGATAAGTTCATCAATTTTTTTTCTATTCTTTTCTGTTATCTTTTTTAATTCATTATAAAACGCAAAACGCTTGATATTACTATAAAATTCCAAAGTAACTTTGCAAGCCTCATCTCCATTATCAGCTAAATCATTTAATCTATCAAGTTTAGCGGTTTCGAACCTAGCCAAGATTGCTAATTGCTTCTGAAGCATTCTTGTAGCCGCTCCAGAGGCAGGAACAAATTTAATCACCCGACCCTCATCAAGGGCAGTTAAGTAAATTTTAATATAATCTTCCTTTTCAGCTTCAGTAATTACTTTTACTCCCTCACCTATTGTGCAAGGTTTTACAAGTTTTAAAAAAGGAACCCCTTTTTCAAATATTTTTATTTGTTCTATTATTTCATCTGGTGAAAGAAGAAGTTCAGTTTCAGCAGAAAGTTCTTTTTTTAACTCTTCAAACTCTTTATTATTCATACCACATTAACCGTTCTTAAATAATTATTACTATATCAAAAATAATTAAATAAATTTAGTAGTTAAATAACAGACAAATTTCATTCTGGAAGAATTAGTAAAAATAAAAGAAAATACTCCACTTGAGGAAGTAAATGATTCTTTCTTGAAGGAAAGTAAAATTTCTTTATTCATTAAAAGAGAAGATCTTAATCATGCTTTTATATCGGGCAATAAGTGGCATAAACTCAAGTACAATCTTCAGGAAGCACGAAAGCTTGGGAAAAACACTCTTTTAACATTTGGAGGTGCTTATTCAAATCATATATATGCAGTCGCTGCTGCCGGAAATATTTTTAACTTTAAGACGATCGGAATTATTAGAGGAGAGGAATATTTTCCACTAAACCCAACAATTTCATTTGCACAGGATCAGGGTATGAAGATTCATTATCTCGACAGACAATCATATCGAAAAAAAAGTTCTGCTGAATTCATAGATCATCTTCAAAAAAAATTTGGAGATTTTTATTTACTGCCGGAAGGTGGAACGAATGAGTTAGCTGTTAAAGGATGCCGCGATATCGTAAATAAGATTGGAATCAATTTCGATTACATCTGCTGCCCTTGCGGAACCGGTGGAACTTTGGCTGGTTTAATTTCAGGTTTGAACGGAAAAAAGTTTGCACTTGGGTTTGCTGTTTTAAAGGGAGCATCATTCCTGAAGGAGAATGTCGCTGCACTGATACAGAGTTTTAATGGAAATGTTTTTCACAATTGGGATATTAATCTTGATTATCACTTTGGAGGATATGCCAAAATTGATGACCATTTATTAGATTTTGTAGATAAGTTTACTGCTCACACAAAAATTCCAATAGAGCCGATCTACACCGGCAAAATGTTATTTGGTATTTATGATCTCATTGCCAAAGGATTTTTTAAAGAAGGAAATCGAATAATTGCCATACATACTGGTGGATTACAAGGATTAAAAGGTTTGGCCGAAAGAAAAAAGTGTTAAACGAATAGCTATTTTTGTTAATATTAACAAGTTTTATATCTTTTTCGAAATAATATTTATTTCATCACTAAATTATACACTTAATTGAAAACTTTTTGAGACCACTAAAATGAACAACACAAAGATATTATTAGTTGAAGATGAACAAATAGTAGCAAAGTTTGCTGAGAAACAGCTTTCTGGAGCTGGTTATAAAGTTGTGGCTTCTGTTAAAACTGGCGAAGAAGCAATTGAAAAAGTTAGAATGCAATATCCGGATATTGTACTCATGGATATTAAACTTATGGGTTCAATGGATGGAATTGAAACTGCTGATTATATCCTTAAAAATTATCAAACCCCGGTAATCTTTCTTACATCCTTGGCAGACGATGAATCATTTCAACGTGCAAAAATTGTTGAACCTTTCGGTTATCTTATAAAACCAATCGACCTAAAAGAACTTAAACGGGTCATAGATATGGCTCTATATAAAAATAAAATTTATAAGGAGCTTATTAATACAAGACAACGATTCCAAATAGCTACTGAAGCAGCAAAAACAAGAGTATGGGAGCTTTGGGCAGATGAAAATAAATTGATACTTGATTCTGATATTCCCGCACTATTCAATTATTCTGAAAAGGATCTTGAGGATATCGACTCTGATAAATTCAGATATATTCATGAAGAGGACAAAGAATTTGTAGAAAAAACTATTCAAAACTGTCTGGAAGGTAAATCAGAAAGGTTTGAAATAGAACATCGTTTATATATAAAAGACGGATCGGTAGGTTGGCTATTGCTTCGTGGTGTTTTAGTCCCTGCAGAAAACAGTAAACCGAAAAGAATAATTGGATCTGCAACTGATATCACGGACCGGAAAAATTATGAGCAGGCTCTTAAAAAGAGTGAAGAGAAATTCAGAAATATTTTTGAAAGTTCCGGTATTGGAATGGCAATACTAAGCCCAGATGGACAGTTAACAAAAGTTAATAGCACTTTCTGTGAGATGCTTGGATATAAGGAAGAAGAAATGATTGGCACTAATTTCCGGGATGTAACTCACCCCGGTGATCTAGATAAATCTCTTGAAATGGTTAAAGAGTTGTTGACAAATGATTCATTAGAAAGCAAGTCTATTGAAAAAAGATATCTTCATAAAAAAGGAGATGTCATTTGGGCTCTCACGACAATATCGCTGATCAGAGATACAAATGAAAAGCCTTCATTTTTTATCGCGCAGGTTCAGGATATAAGCAAGAGAAAGAAATTTGAAGAGCAGTTAATTAAATATACAGAGGAATTAAAATTACTTAATTCTGCTAAGGATAAATTTTTCTCTATAATATCACACGATCTGAGAAGTCCGTTTAATTCTCTTCTTGGATTAACTGAATATATCACTCATTCCTATGATGAGATGACTCCACAAGAAATTAAAAGTTCAATATCGAATGTTTATCATTCTTCTAAACAGGTTTATAATTTAATACTTAATTTGCTTGAGTGGTCAATGATTCAGTCTGGTCGAATCACGGTTAACAAAAGTGTAATCAAACTTACAGAATTAGGTAGTGAGATAATGAATTTGTACGAAGAAGGCGCTAACTTTAAACGGCTGAACTTGGTTAACAATATGGACCAGGATATACTTGTTTATGCTGATAAGTATATGATTGACACAATTATAAGGAACTTTGTTTCAAACAGCATTAAGTTCACAAAACCTGGCGGAAAAATTATAATTAAGGGGATTATTAATGGTGATAATGCAGAAGTTTCAGTGACAGATAGTGGAATTGGTATCAGCATTGAAGATCAGAAAAATTTATTTCGTATTGACGAGCAATCCAGAAGAGACGGAACAGCTAATGAAAAAGGAACCGGCCTGGGTTTATTATTATGCAAAGAATTTATTGAAAAGAATAATGGTGTTCTTTGGGTAGAAAGTGAAGAAGGCAAAGGAAGCAGGTTTTCTTTCACTGTTCCAAGGTATCTTGGAAATCTCAATAATCTGGAAAATTAATACGTTTAATAAGTGAAATAATAATAAGTATTTTTTTCTAACTCATTCAGAACAATTATTTTTTCAGTCAGTTAATTTTTATTCAGCCAACTATTTATTTAATCAGAAAATAAATTAATGAGGAATTATGAACGACCTGCTAATTGTATTTATCGGTTTGGCAATAATGTTTTATATTTTCTTTGTCCTCGGCACAGCAAGAACTGCTATCGGGAAAGGGCTTAATGGATTACTCTGGTTTTTATTTTCTTTAATACTCCCACCAATCGCATTTATTTCTGTTTTACTAGTACAAGGGAAACAGGCAAAATCAAAGGATGAATACGATTTTGCAGAGAATATAATAATGGATCTTACACAACCTTTTGTTGACCTTTCACATACATCACGAGCTCTTCTTGGTGTAAACCTCTCATACGTTTTAGAGGGCTTAACTTACTTTGGAGTTGTTGGGCTTCTGGCAATATTTTTTAATGAATACATTGGACTTAATGATGTAGACGCGGGGTTAATGGTAGGTGTACAAACTTGGGGAATAACACTTTTTATGCTTCTATTAGGTGCTACTGTTGATTGGATAGGATTACGAAAATCACTACTCATTGCTCTCTCATTTATGTTAATTGGAAGAATTCTACTAACCTTCTCCCCGAACCTTGGCGTTCCGGGTTTTGGAAATTCTGCACATTTGTTTGCAATGTTAGGAATTTTCGGAATCATTTTAGGGTATGGAATTTATCAACCGGCTTGCTATGCAGGAGTCAAGCAACTAACCAATGAAAAGACATCTGCAATGGGTTACGCAATGCTTTATGCATTAATGAATTTGGGCGGGTTCTTACCAGGGATTATATCCCCTCCGGTACGGAGAGCTTTTGGTATCACAGGAGTGTTCTGGGTTTACGCTGCCCTTACTGTAGTGGGAATAGGTATAGTATACTTCGTTATAACAAAGAAAGCAATGGAGAAAGCTACTAAGGATGCAAATCAAGATGATGAAGGTAATCAGAAGCCTGAAGAAATAGATGAAATGGCTGGGTTGTCCAAGAAAGAAAAGTTTGCTTATTACATAAAAAATTTCCCCTTAAAGGATTTACGATTTCTCTATTTTGTTTTTATTTTAATATTCGTCCAAACGCTTTTCGCTCATAACTGGTTGACTTTACCACTATACACAAGCAGAGCTTTTGAAGGATTTGTAAGTGATAATTTTGAATTCTTCGTTAACCTCAATCCGATATTGATTTTTATTCTTGCACCTATGGTCACAGCACTCACTTCAAAAAAAGATACCTATAGTATGATGATAATCGGAACCACTGTTATGGCGGCGCCAACATTTATTCTCGCTCTTGGTCCAAACTTCTACACACTTATGGCTTACCTTGTGCTTATGACATTGGGTGAAGCAATGTGGCAGCCAAGATTTTTACAATGGGTTGCTGAAATTGCACCAAAAAATATGACTGGTATTTATATGGGAATTGGACAGTTCCCATGGTTCCTAACAAAAGTGATAACAAGTCTTTATTCTGGCTGGTTTTTGATGAATTACTGTCCATCAGATGCATTGCCAGCAGATATGAATACTGAAACGATGTGGTTTATTTATGGCTGTATTGCAATTGTTTCTCCCATAGGTTTGCTGCTAGCCAAAGGATGGATGAAAAAAGGATTTAAAGTGAAACACGAAACAAGTGATTAACAAGAACTGCTAAAATTTAAATTTTATTTGAAAGACAGGAGATAAAAAGTATGAAATCTATTTCATTAATACTCTCCGTTCTTTGTATTATCTTTCTATTAACTTCCTGTTCTAGTGTTAGCTATAAAGAAATTTATCCAATCCTTGGTGACGGAAAGTACGACAGCGAATTTCCCTATAAAGGAGCTTCTGACGAGCTAAGAGAAATCAGCCAAACAGTTCAGAGAATCCATAGCAGTACTTTCTATAAAACTTATACGTTCGACCAAAATGCAAACCTGACCAAAGAAAATCTTAAGACTGCTGATTTTCGGAGTTTAGCTATTTCCGAAGGATATGCAGACCAATCTACCTCAGGAACCGGTACAACACTTTATTTTGAGGAAGGTAAAGTAGCTATTCTTACCTGTGCACATATTGTTCAATTCCCTGATACAGTAATATCGTATTTACCCAACGACGAAGGAAACTTCACTAAGTACGTTCAGGCGATTTTTATTAAAGAAAGACAGGCTATATATGTAGCAGGTTTTCCTGAAGGAAGTGAGTTTGAATTATTGGTAGCAGACAAAAAAAGTGATCTAGCTTTGATAGGTAAGGATTACAAAATTTTATCTGATTTAAGGTTCCCTGTTTTCACTTATCCAACTGGAAAAGCGAAAGAATTGGACTGGGGATCTTTCGTTTACCTCTTTGGATACCCTATCAACTACCAAATGGTCACCAAAGCTATTGTAAGCAATCCTAATAGGGATGAATACGGTTCATTCCTGGTAGATGCAGTAGTAAATAATGGAATGAGTGGTGGCATTGTGCTTGCTATAAGGGATGGCGTACCAAACTTCGAAATGGTTGGTATGATTCAGTGGGTTCCTGAAGAAGAAGAAAACATTCTGGTTCCTCAGAAGCTAAATAATAACGAACGATATAGTCCTATTGTTCCTTATAGGGGTGAGGAATATGTAAAGAGGTTTTCATCTATAAGATATGGAATTGCACGTGTAATTTCCGCTGAAGCAATTATAGAATTCTTCAGAAAGAATAAGGAACTCTTGTTCGAAAAAAAATATTACTTCAATACATACATTCATTAAAAAAGAATTTTTTTCTCTATTAAATAAAAGAATTTACCTCCGCCGGTGAATAATTAACCCTTGACTTATCAGCGTTAAGATATTATTTTCTTAGTGAAATAAGTCATAGAACTAATAAACAGTCACGGCTGTAATGAAGAATATTATTTTACTGATATTCATTGTGATTTTTATTCCACTCCCACAAGGTTTTGCCCAAATATCAAATCAGAATCTGAATGAGTACTATTATCTTGCCATTGAAGAATCCGAACGGGGAAATATTTCTAAAGCCATCAAGTTATTTAAACTATCAATTTCAGAGTACAGTAATTCTGATTCATTCTTTGAATTGGCTAAAATTTATTTTGTGCAGAACACTGTCGAGTCAAGGGTAAAAGCACGAGAGCTAATTCAAAAAGCCATCTGGAAGAAACCGAAAAACATTGAATACCGGTTACTCCAGGCAAAACTTATGGAGTCATTCAGCAGAAATTTAGCTTTTAAGTACTATGAGGACGCGCTCAAAATCGACAATACTTGTACCGAAGCTTTATTAAACCTTGGAAGAATTAAGGAGGAAGAATATTACGAGTATAGTAATTCGGTACTTCAAGCTGAGAGTGATCCACCTTTGAGCTTTGATAGCTTTGCTATTGAGGATTTTATAAAAGCAGAGAGATTCTTTAAAAGATCAATAAAAAGTGATTCATCCTGCTTTGATGCCTACATTCATCTGGCCAATCTGTATGAAGATATTGGTGAGCCTCGGAAAGGTATCTATTATCTGAAAAAGGTAATTGATCTTGATCCGGCGCATAAGCAAGCTATTCTTCTACTTGGGCTTTTGTATTACAAAACTTCTCAAATCGATTCTTCATCCTTAGCTTATGAAACAGCTTTGAATTTAATGAATGCGAAAGAAAAAGATGATTTAAAATTTCAGTCTGCATCATTTTTAGTTCAGAATAAGCTTAGTAAAAAATTGAATGTTCCATCTGATAGTGTGTTTGAGCAAACAGTAAATAATTATTGGAAAATATCGGATCCACTATTTCTAACCGATTATAACGAACGACTGATTGAGCATTTTTCTCGTGTGACTTATTCTAATTTGAAATTCAGCATAGATGACGTTGGGCTTCCAGGTTGGGATTCTGATCGCGGTGAAACAGTAATTAGATATGGAGAACCAATTAAGCGGGTTAGATACAGGCCTTACATTAACGCCGGCGGTCGAACACAGCTGATGCTTAAGACCGATTTCTGGTATTACAAAGACAAAGTTCTGGGTTTTGTAGATGAGTACTGGAATGAAAATTATAGATTCAGTTCTCCAAGACCCGGTAGCAGACACGTTTCGCAGTTTCCCGGTGATGCAGATTTCTTTATGAATGATTTAAGAAGAAATGAACCTGAAAGTTATGAGCCGAAATTTAATGGTCCGGTTATTCAAGTTCCGTTCAATATCGTGCAATTCAAAAACCTTGAAACAGATTCTTTAATGGGTACACA
>JAOTUT010000314.1 GCA_029863735.1 Ignavibacteria bacterium | reverse complement strand
AGACAATTGGTTTGGAAAAAGTCCCAAGCAATACTGATCTTGTTATAGAAGCAATATTTGAGGACAAAGCTGCTAAACTATCTATTTTTAACAAGTTAAATTCAATAGTTAAGACTGATTCTATATTTGCTAGCAATACTTCATCAATTTCAATTACTGAATTATCCTCGTCAACTCGTCCGGATAAATTCATAGGTATGCATTTTATGAATCCAGTTCCTATGATGAAACTCGTAGAAATTATTCGAGGTTATTCAACTAGTGATGAAACCTATCAAACTATAAAATCACTTGCGGAAAAACTCGGTAAAGTTCCTGTTGAAGTATTTGATTATCCTGGTTTCATATCTAACAGAGTTCTGCTTCCAATGATTAACGAAGGTATCTTTGCATTGATGGAGGGTGTCGCTTCTGCTGAAGACATTGATACAGTAATGAAGCTAGGTATGAATCATCCAATGGGTCCACTAACGCTTGCTGATTTTATAGGACTTGATGTTTGTCTAGCAATCATGGAAGTATTATACAATGGTTATAATGATTCGAAATACAGACCATGTCCATTATTGAAAAAAATGGTTGCAGCTAAAAAACTTGGAAGAAAAACTGGAGAAGGATTCTTCAAATATGATAAGTGATACTCAATAAATTAATTTGAAAAAAAAAATTAAAAACTCCTATCTAAACAGTATCATCAGGGCAAAAAAATTAAGAGAGTATATTGAAAGTAAGCTTTCTAGAATTTCTTTGCCCGACTACCTCAGTTTTTCTATTTATGCAATTATTATTGGTGCGTTAGCCGGCTTAGCTGCGGTTCTTTTTCACGACTCCATAGATTTATTCAATAAAGTCTTCTTTGAACAAACCGCTGAAGGACTTTATTTCCTTGGTGCTGCTGCAATCATCGTTATTCCTGCAATCGGAATGCTAATACAAGCTCTGATGATTCGAGTGGCGCCTGATGTCGCAGCAAAGAAGGGAGTGCCTGAAGTAATTAAATCTGTAGCGCTACGTGGTGGATACATTCCCTTTAAAACAACTTTGTTTCATTTCATTGCTCCCGTTATTTGCATTGGCTCTGGTGGAACCGTTGGACCTGAGGGACCTGCAGCTCAATTAGGCGGAGGTGTATCAAGTAAAGTCTGTCAGTTAATTGGATTATCTGATGCAAGGAGAAGAATCTTTACCGCAGCAGGTTCTGGGGCCGCGATTGCCGCAATATTTAACACACCACTCGGTGGTGTATTTTTTGCCATCGAATTAATACTTTTAAATGATTTCAATGCACCAACTTTATCTGCTGTTATACTGGCTTCAGTTACAGCAAGTACAATTTCAAGAGAACTACTTGGCAACGAGTCTGTTTTCAGATTCGCTTCACCCGAAACAGGAAGTTATCATTATCTGTATATGTATGCACTTCTTGGTCTTGCTGCCGGACTGGTATCTATAATTTATCTGCGATATAATAGTGCTACAAGCCATTTCATAAGAAAAAAAATATTAGCGAGAGGATTTCCTCAATGGATTGTGATGATTTTTGCCGGATTACTTGTTGGTGTAAGTGGATACTTTTTTAAAGATATTTTCGGAATTGGTTATACAGGCATTAATCATATACTAGCAGGAAATATTTTATGGAAAGTGGTACTGATATTATTTGTTCTAAAATTTCTCCTTGTTCCACTTGTAATTAACTCTGGTGGTTTCGGAGGTACGTTTGCTCCGTCACTATTTATGGGTGCATGTCTTGGTTTTCTATTTGCAACTACTGCAAACAGTTTTTTAGGACTAGAGTTAGATGTAACTACTTATGTTTTGGTTGGAATGGGCGCAACACTTGGTGGAATAAACACGATTCCAATAACTGCTATACTTATAATATTTGAGATGACCCAGGAATACAGCTTCATTTTACCTTTAATGCTCGCTGTGATTGTCAGTACAACATTTAGTAGATTGGTATTGAAGAGCTCTGTCCAGGTGCAACATCTTGAAGAACAAGGTTATCAAATAACTGAAGGCAGAGAAACAAACATTTTAAAATCCATACTTATTAATGATTTGGAACTCAAACCAATTAATTCAATTCCTGAGCATACAAGGCTACCTGAACTGGTAGAAAAAATGATTCAAAATCCTGGCAACTCATTTTATACTTTAAATGAAAATCATCGAATTACCGGCGTAATTACTGAAGTTGAATTGAGACCAATAATGACAGAGTATGAAAATGTTAAAGACGTCCTTGTTGCCAGCGATGTTGCCAATCATCATATTGTTTTTGTAAACCCTGATGATGACCTTAATCATGTTTTAAGATTATTTAGTAAGATTGATGCGGATACTATACCAGTCATATCAAATGATGAAGAGAAAAAGATACTTGGAGCTATAAGTAGCCAGGAGATTTTATCCATTTATCATAGGGAAACTTTAAAGCTTAGTCTTGCCGATGGTTTGTCGAGCGAAATAAAAACTATTGGTGATACCGGCTCATCATCAGTCGCAGCAGGTTATTCGGTTGCTGAATTACATTTAAACCAAAGATTCATTGGACGAAGTTTAGCTGAATTAAAAATAAGGAGCAGCTTTGGTTTAGAAGTTCTAATGATAAAACATCCGCAGGAAATCTTTGAAGACAATTCAGAAAAAGATACTATTGTTAGTGCAGATCCTGACTACAAATTAAAGAGAGGTGATAAATTGGTAGTATTTGGCAAAGATGAGAATATTGAAAAATTTCGAAACAGCTAATATATTTGTCCGATAATGTATATTATGTAAACTAATAGATTCCTTTTTTAGATTATAGCACTCAATTTCAAATAAATAAAGATTGCGATAACTACGAGTAATAACCATAACATTGGACTTCTTTTCTTTCTACTAACCTTTAATTGTCTACTGAATCCGAGCTTCTTTTTTTTCTTTTCCTTTTCATCATCTTCAGGTTTGTAGAATCGTGGAGTATAATCGAAGATACGATGGCTGGGTTTTTTAAAAAACATTGCTATATTCCTTAAGTCTGCGTGAGCAAAGCTTCAACAAATGTTCTTGGATTAAACGTTTGCAGATCCTCTAATTGTTCACCAACACCTATATAATTAACTGGGAGTTTGTGTTTGTGACATATTTGAAAAATAGTTCCTCCTTTGGCTGT
>JAOTUT010000013.1 GCA_029863735.1 Ignavibacteria bacterium | reverse complement strand
AATATCCTTCGGCAGAAATATTATATGTATCTGATAATCCCGGTGGAATTGCACCACCACCGACGACAACCTCTAAAACCTGTGGTGAACTGTTTAAGAGACTAACCAGAGGACCACTGAAAGCATCCTGTGCCACCTGCGCTAATTCAGCACTGGCGTATCCGCCCAGATGAAATATTCTGAATGATGAAGTATGTACTGCCAGGACGGGCGGTGAGAGAGGCTGGCTTCCTGCAGGACTTAAGTTCTCTAAAGTAACCTCATATTCTGCAGTAAAGGACGATTTTTTTTCAAGCCCTTCGGGATTGGTTGAAAGGCTTTCCGGCTCTTCATTACAACCTATAATGAAAAAGCCCATAGCAAGAAAAGAAAAGATCAAAAAGATATGTTTCATTAGAAACTCCTGTTAATTAATGTGATGCTGAAACATAAGAACGGTAGGTCATTGAGTTGTCACAAAATTATAACTTTAGTTAAACATTTTTTACACAGATTTTTTGAGCCTACATTATTATCCCCTGCCACAGGGTAATTGGTAAAAACGGGGAGCTTGTTGCTTACGGCGGCGGAATGTGCAGAAAGCAATTTTTATTGAATCTTGAAGAGAAGACTAACTGAAGTTATACATTGGCACTCATTATTTAAGTCTACCAACTAAATTTCTGAATTTAGGAAATAAAAATTTTGGGATTATTAATAATTTTTTTACGTTATGAATTTTGTTTGGGGGCAGCTAGTAAAGCCAGTGTTTTCTGATAAAAGAACTATTCATCAGGAAATCTTTCAGGGATCCAATCAAGGTTCATCTTATTTTCGGGATAAACAAAATTTCCGTTCCAGGAAATTGCATTATATATCTTATTTTTTTTTATGAAACTATTGTATTTGTCAGGTGAAAGCCAAGAAAAGTTGGGATTTACGAAAAACCATGATCTCGTTCGGGCGAGTATAATCTCTTCATTAAAAATTTTCTGAATTATTTCTTCAGCATCTTCAATTTGGTTGTCAACAGTATGTCTCTTGAAAGGTTTGTACATAGGGACATGAATATGCGGCGGGCCAAAATAGATTGTTATTTCATCTTCTTCTCCCTCCATGGTAAGTATGTCAATAAATAAATTATTCGATACTGGAGAAGGAATATAAATTGCCACAAATTTTAACAGCTCTTCATCATGCGTTACATAACTTTTCCACTCAGGATGTCGTGATATAATCTTGTTATAAACTTCTTTTGAAAAGTCATTTAGCTTATTGAGTTCAAAGTCTTTGGTAATTTTAATTGGTTTGTCAAAAGGAGCACCACAATGTGGACACATATTATCTTTAGTTTTGACCTCTTTCCCGCAATCGGAACAAATATACTCGTCACTTTCATTTACAATGTTCTCAGCCATTTGCAATCCCATCTACTAATTAGTTGAGAAATTTCTTCAGTTAAAAATACATAAAAACTGTCATCATATTTTATACAAACTTAACCACTTCAACTTATTTCGTAAGCCGTCACGGCCGATGCCGTACTGTCATCCTGAACCACGTCTCGAATTTATTTCGGGATCTGCGATTTTTTCAGGATCTGCATTTTTTTCGGGGTCGAAGTGTAAGCCCTTCACTGTCATTGCGATCCCGCATCAGCGGGAGAAGCAATCTCTTTTCGAATCCGGTTTTAACTACCGGGAGAGTATTTACAATTTGAAATTGAATGTTTTATCTGATCGTTAGTTATCTTTTTCAACGAACTCCTCTCTGCCGTCTAGATACATAAAAGTTAATCCTGTTACATTATCACTTTCATCCCTTTCAAATCTTACGTTTGGCAGCTCATTATTTACAGGCATACTAAAAACCATTTCGTAAATATCCTCTTTAATTTTTACGAGTTTAAGTTTGGGGGCATTGCCTCTTTGCAAGTACATCTCACCATTTTCAATTAAAACCCGTCGTACACCACCTCCATATAGACCGGTAAATTCATTTTCCTCAGCGTGGTAATCTTCATTCGTTTCATTAATATTTGTTGAAGAAGATTTTTCAAACTTTATCAAGTTGTTTTTCTTATCAATGGTAGTCTTCAAGTCTTTTAGAATTCGATATCCGACATTTGCATACAGGAAACCTTCAACAAGATGAATACCCGGGTTTCTGTAAGTAACACCGCCTATCTTAATTTCTCCATCGAGGGTTGCTCCCCATGTTTTAAAGGAAGCGACCGGAGTGCTAATAGTTCCTGCTTCTTTAGGTTCTGCTTTAAATTTAAATTCATCTTTAAGTGAAAATGGTATATCAAACATTCCGGGATTTCCGGAATCAAGGTGTGCTTCTATTTTCTTTCCATCAATTAAAATATAAATATTAATTACTTGTTCGTTTTGAACAAATGATATAACATCTTTATCCGATTCATTTAATTGTCCAATATTTAACATCAGTTTTGAGTTTGGATAATCCAGTGTTATTAAATAATCAGAAAAGAAATTAGCACTCAAAACACCATCCACGGGAAGCATGACTCTTAATTCCATTACGGTCATATCTGCATCTTTTAATATATCCGAACCCTCGAAGGAGACCAGCGGCGCTTTCACAGTTTTTGCTATTGTTACATTTTCAGAGCCCGGGGTGCTAACACGGTTTTCCCCTGTTATTTCAAGATTTAATTTTGATGCTAATTCCTTATCAATCACATTTCCCGATGATCCCGTATCAAAAATAAAACGGTATGGACCTTCACCGTCTATGCTTAATTCTACTACAGGTCTTTGCGAGCTTAAATCCAGCGGGATAATAATTGCACCCTCATTCTTATCTGTCTGTTTAGTTTGAGATAAACTCCCGAAATTGATGAAGACTATAATTAAGCAAAAAAGCAACACGTTTAATTGTAAGTGTTTCATAATAGATTTTGTTTTTTGTAGATGAATTAATATACATATAAATAGTATTAGTAAAGGTTAAATAATGTTAAAATTTAAGCAGCACTGTATCGATAGAGATTGGTGATATGAAGGCTATGATGAGATGATAGTTTTGTAAATGCTTATGCAAAGCGATATTGCTGAAAACAAATACTGAAAGGTAAACTATAACCTAAGCTTTATGGTTGGTGGGAACTATTTTATGACGATTTTAAGATCTCTTTTCGAATCCTGTTTTACTACTGCGAAAAAGATGAGTGTATTGATGGATAACTTGCCTGCCCGTCGAAGCTGAAGCGAAGACGGGCCGAAGAATCCACAGCGTATAGTCTGGAAGAATAGCAAACTGATAAATTTTGTATCTCCTTCCATTGGTTTTACAGTTAAAAGTATTTATTACTACTATATATTATTATGTAACTAAAATCTGTGCAGAGAATACCATAATTTTAACTTAACAAATTCCCGAATTACAATACAGCAAATTGTTGTTCCGGAGCCGATTTCCTGAAAACAATAGAAAAAAATAATTATTTTTGCGGCACATTCAACAACAAATATTTTTATAAAAATTAGCGGCATTCCATTTATGAAAATCCCTTCATCTCCCATAAATGTCTATAGAGAAAGCTTAAGTTTCAATCCTGACCACACTAAAGTAATTACTCGTTTTTTTCAGCCCAATAAAGAAAGGCAGAAAAATATAATTCAAAGAATATTGAAGCTTTCAGATAAAGAAGTAGATAAAATTCTTAAGTTGACAATAGCTAATTTTTCTCACCGACACGAAAATATAAAAAGGATTTTCAAAGCCAATTATGACAAATTAAATATAGAAATAGATCTCTCTTTGGAAAGAAGACTACTGATAGGCTCTTATTTTACAAAGGAATATTCTATTGAGACAGCAGCGTTACTCAATCCTTCAATTGTGCCTCATCCTAATCAAGAAGACATTGAAAAAGATGAAAAAAGGGTAATTTTGAGTTTTAGAGCGATAGGCGAAGGTCATATGTCTTCTATTGTCTTTCGGGAAGGGATCATTAAAAAAAATGGAAGTCTAGTTATTGAACAAGGCGACTCCAAATTAGAGCTGGGAAATATTAATGATGACTTCTTTTACGAGAAAAAAGATTTTGTTTTAAAACTACAGGAGATCGATAGCTACGAATCTGTTAAGGGTATCCTTAATAATCTTTTAGATAAATTCTCTTATGCCGAGTTGAAAGAAAGCACAAGGAGGTTTACCAAAAAGAATAAAAATGATAAAAGTTTTAATTCTGAAGCTATTGAAACTCTAATCTGGTATGCAAAATCTAATTTCGAAATAGAATTTAATGAAGAGCTGGATCTTTCTGGCAGAGTACTTTTTCCAAGGTCGAAAGGGAAGAATAAGGCTTTAGAGGATGCACGATTTGTACAATTTAAGGAGCTGAATGGCTCCCCAAGATACTACGCAACTTACACGGCTTATGATGGGCGAAATATCTTGCCGCAATTGATAGAAACGAAAAACTTTTACCGCTTTAAAATTATGACTATGATGGGAAGTGGGTCACAAAATAAAGGAATGGCCCTGTTTCCAGAAAAAATTAAGGGGAAATATGTGATGCTGTCACGTAACGACAATGAAAATTTATACCTGATGTACTCAAACCGAATTAATTACTGGGAAAAGCCAATTCTTTTACGGAAACCAACCTTTTATTGGGAGTTTTTCCAAATCGGCAACAATGGCTCACCACTCAAAACAGAAGAAGGCTGGTTAGTCCTTACTCATGGAGTCGGTCCTGTAAGAACCTATTGCACTGGCGCTATCCTGTTGGATTTAGATAATCCAGATAAAATAATAAAGGCCACTCCAGCACCTATTCTATTTCCTTTGGAAAACGAACGAGACGGTTACGTACCCAATGTGGTTTATTCCTGCGGTTCTATAATCCACCAGGATTATTTGATAATGCCTTATGCCATATCCGACACCCGGTCAGGTGTTGCAAAGTTTAACCTGAAGGGGTTACTCAACTGCATGGAACGTTGTTGAAAGTTAAATAATAATAAAAAGGAATTAGGAAAAAAAAGGCTGCAGAAAATTCCTTACGGCACGACCCGTTCCTACCAGCAGCAGGCTGTTGCTTTGAAAAACCCGAAAGCCGTAAGAGCGGTTGCAAGAGCAAACGGCGATAACCGTATTGCAATTATAATTCCATGCCACAGGGTAATTGGTAAAAACGGGGAGCTTGTTGGCTACCGTGGCGGTATGTGGAGAAAACAGTTCTTACTAAATCTTGAAATGAGTAAGTAAAGTTGTCATCCTGAACCTGCCTTGCCGTCAGGCAGGCTTGTTTCAGGATCTGCACTTTTTTCGGGGTCGAAGTGTAAGCCCTTCACTGTCATTGCGATTCCGCATCAGCGGGAGAAGCAATCTCTTTGGTAAAAACGGAGAGCTTGTTGGTTACGGCGGACGCTAAGACCGCGTTTCTGTTCCGGGATGATAGAAGAGTATAAAATGTACGGCCCGCAGGCTGAGTTTGTTATGTTTGAAGAAAGCGACCACAATCTGCAGTTGGAAGAACTTTCCGCTCTTTTTGCTTTGATAAGGGAATTTTTGAACAAATTAATCTGAATAGCCAAATATTGCCCAACTCAGATTATCAAATATTAATTCGCAATTTGTGAGTGTTGACTCTTTTTATTGATATTGTGTATTATTGTTTAGTTTTTTCAGTTTTGATTATAAAGAAAATAAAGGAGCTAAAATGAAAACAAATTTTCTACTGTTGACGGTTTTATTTCTATCAATCGCAGCACAGGCAAACATAATAAAAGTACCCGAGGATTATTCCGAGATACAATCTGCAATTGATGCAGCACAGGACGGAGACACTATACTCGTCGCACAGGGAACATATCAAGAGAACATTGACTTTAAGGGAAAAGGAATAGTTTTGACGAGCTACTTTATATTCACAAAAAGTTTTGATGATATTTCATCAACTATAATCGATGGAAGCAATCCGGCTAACCCCGATACAGCAAGCTGTGTGTTAATGTATAAACCAGATCAAAGTTTTTCAGATGATTCTTCTGCTGCATTAATCGGATTTACACTTACAGGAGGAACCGGGACAATCTGGACAGATGAACATGGTGCAGGAAATTACAGGGAAGGCGGAGGAATTTTAATTCAGTACTGGGCACCCAGGATCCGCTTCAATATCATTAAAGAAAATGAAGCTTATAACAAAACAGGTTTGGCGAGCGCCGGAGGTGGTGCCATAAGATGCGGAGATGGAAACCCTCTCATCGAAAATAATATTATTGTCCAGAACAAGGGAAGATACGGAGCCGGAATTGTTTTTAATTACTCGGGTGGAGTTATTCGTAATAATGTTATTGCGGAAAATTTTGGTGGAGAAGATTTTGCCGGAAGCGGAATATGGATTGTGGCAAACCGGTTCGATGGTAAAATAAAAGTTGTTGAAAACAATACTATTGTTAACAACTCATCTGTTTTGGCTGGCGGAGGAATTTTTCTCTGGGCTACTAATTCAGTTTTTGTGCGGAATAATATAATTTGGGGAAATACAGCTCCTGCAAATCCTCAGATAAGAGTTCAGGGAGCTACAGCTGAAATAATATACAATGATGTTGAAGGCGGTTATGCCGGTGAAGGAAATATTGATCTCGATCCTGATTTCAGTGCAACAAATTATTACTTAAACATAACTTCTCCCTGTATTGATGCAGGAAAGGACAGCGTTGTTTTCAACGACATTGAGAATCCGTTAAATCCCGGTAATGCTTTATGGCCTTCGCAGGGTACATTGAGAAATGATATGGGCGTTTTTGGTGGACCGAACTGCAGGGATCTTCCGCAGGTTGTTTTATCGGTTGATGATGAAGGTAAAGTTCCTGGCGGTTTTTATCTGTTCCAGAATTATCCAAATCCGTTTAATCCGGAAACCAGAATAAACTACAAGGTTTCGGAGCCATCTTTTGTAACAATTAAAGTTTTTAACATTATCGGGCAGGAAGTAAAAACACTTGTTAACGAGTTTAAACAAAGCGGGCAATATAATGTTCAGTTTGATGGTACCGGTTTAACAAGCGGTGTTTATTTCTATAAATTAGAGGCGAACCGGTTTACCGATATAAAGAAGATGGTTCTCCTTAAATAAGAGAATTATTGAATAAATAAAAAAGCACTTCACCATCACATGAAGTGCTTCTTAAGTAATTTATCAGTTTGGTTTTAATAAACCCATCTTCCTTTTATTGTAATTCTCAAATCTCCGCTTGTTAAAGATTTTGTAAAACCGACTGCATTATCATTTTTATAATGTATGCTGGGTACAACTTCAACACTTCCCATCAAATCATCAGCTGAAATACCGTCATCATCCAGCAGATCAATTACGTAGGTTGAACTCATTGAAACGCTGTAAGGGAAAGTGCCTCCGTTTGATGGACCTGGTTCATAGAAATTAAAACTGTCATATGCAGTTTCTATTATTGCATCCTCTACCACGTCAGAACGGAATACGTGATCGCTGCTTCCGAAAGGTCTTAGCTCGACATAAATATCAGGTCTTCTGGTTGGTGAGTTTGGGAAAACGTGATAGTCCCATTTATCACCGTTTGATTTGGTTGTCGGAAAATTTGTAACCGATATAGATTCAATTTTCATTGCAACCGGAGTGTTGATTATGGGATCAGGGTCTCCGCCATTACCCGGATCTCCTGGTGCAATGGGATTATCTTCAGTGCTGCAGGCGGCAAATAAAATTACCGCAAACAACAAAGCAAAAGAAAGTTTAAGAAAGTGTTTCATTTTGTACTCCTTTGTTTTTAGTTTATAGTTGATTCTGTTCATAATATTTCCTCTTAAATGATTGATTTGTAATAATTAACTTGATTTACTACCTTGCTTTTTCTTGAATTCAGTTATCTGCATTTTGTCTTTTCTGTATTTCCAATTATTTACGCTTCTATAACTAAACGCAGGAAATTTTGAGGAAAGTGATAACGGGATTCATAAAAAATTTTTAATTAAATTTGTTTGATTTTTAACTTTATCGATAGGTTTTTAATCTATGGACAATAACCGGAATGATGTAACACAGCTTTTATCCGACCTGAGCAGTGGAAATAAGGAAGTTGTTGATGTTCTTATGCCGATGGTTTACAAAGAAATGCACCAGCTTGCACACATTCATCTTAGAGGTGAGAGAAGAAATCATACTTTAAATGCTACTGCGCTTGTCCACGAAGCTTACGTGAAACTGGTCAACCAGGAAAAAATCACATGGCAGAACCGGGCACACTTTTTCGGAATTGCCTCGCAGGCAATGAGAAGAATTTTAATAAATTATGCAAATGCCCGCGTGGCACAGAAAAGGGGTGGCGACCAGGTGCTTGCAACATTCGTCGATGATAAAATGAAACGCGAATCAAAACCAGAAGAATTAATTGCACTAGATGAAGCGCTGAAAAAATTAGAGCAGCTAAATGAAAAACAATCAAAAATTATAGAGCATTGGTTTTTTGTCGGATTGAATCACGAAGAAATTGCCGAGGTATTAGGTGTATCACTACCAACAGTACGAAGAGATTTTCGAATGGCTAAAGCCTGGCTGAGCAGGGAACTCAAGCAGGAACTTTAAATCAATTACATTTCAGAACTAATTCAGAACCATATTAATGAACTCCGAAAGATGGAATAAAATACAATCACTATTTGAAAAAGCTCTGGGTTTAAATCCTTCAGAAAGAGAAAATTTTCTGAAAAGCGAGTGCGGCGATGATAAAGAACTTTTTGATGAGGTGGCTTCTCTGCTTTTAGCAGATGAAAAACAGCACAGTATTTTTTCAGGATTTGCAGCAGACTACATAGCTGTGGGTGATTCAAGTCTTGACGGAAAGACTTTTGGTAACTATCGTGCAATAAAGCAAATCGGTTCAGGGGGAATGGGTTCAGTGTATCTGGCTGAACGAGCAGATGGACATTTTGAACAGAAAGTTGCTCTCAAGGTTGTAAAACCTGGAATGAACTCTCAAGAAATAATTACACGGTTTGAAGAAGAAAGACAAATATTAGCGCGACTCCAGCATCCACATATAGCAAGACTTCTGGATGGCGGTATTTCAGAATTGGGTCTTCCATATTTTACAATGGAATATGTTAAAGGAAAACCAATTACTGAATACTGCGATGAAAATAATCTGACCATTGAACAAAGGCTTGAACTCTTTAAGAAAGTTTGTGAAGCAGTTTTATATGCGCATCAAAACCTTGTTATTCACAGGGACATTAAACCAAGCAATATTCTAGTTCAGGAAGATGGAACAGTTAAGCTGCTTGATTTTGGGATCGCAAAAGTTTTTGAAGAAGATGATGACAAAAAGTTTTTAACCCGCACAGGGATGAGAGTAATGACCCCGGAATATGCTTCTCCGGAACAGGTGAAAGGAGAACCTGTAAGCACTGCAACTGATATTTATTCCTTGGGCTTAATTCTCTATCAACTGCTTACCGGCTCCCCGCCGTATGAAGTTACTACTTCTTCTGCACTTGAAATGGAAAGAATTATTTGTCTTACCGAACCACAGAAACCAAGTACGATGATAACTAAAATTTCACTTTCTGGTACGGACAGCTCAAAGAAAACAAATGCAAAGTATATTCTCGAAAAACGTAGAACTACTGTTTCAAAACTAAAGAAAAGAATAGCTGGCGATCTTGATAATATCTGCTTGATGGCGATTCGTAAAGAGCCGGAACGCAGATATAGCTCAATAGCTCAATTGATAACAGATATTGATAATCATCATAACGAGTTACCTGTAATTGCCCGTAAAAGTACCGCAGGGTATAGAACCAAAAAATTTATCCAGAGACACAAAGTTGGTGTTATTGTTGCATCTATTGCGGTTACTTTAATAGCACTTGTTACCGTTTTTTATACAATCCAGCTTGCAGAAGAAAGAGACCGGGCTAAGCTTGAAGCAGAGAAATCCAGGAAAGTATCTGAATTCCTTGCAGGGATATTTCAGGTTGCGGACCCTGAAGAATCCAAAGGTGAAACAATCACTGCGAGGGAATTACTTGACAATGGTGTTAAAAGAATTGAAAGCGAATTATCTGATCAGCCGGAAGTGCTGGCAAATATGCTTGGTGTTACGGGAAACGTTTACAAGAGTCTGGGATTGTATCAAAATGCCTTGGTGCTTTTACAGAAAGCATATTCAATTAATGATTCGTTGTTTGGAAGCAGTAGCCCAGAAGCAGCAAAAAGCCTTAATGATCTTGCTAATCTGAATTTCGCAATGGGCGATTATGAATCAGCAATTAAAAAATTTAATGAAGCTATTGATAAAAGGAAAAATATTTACGGAGAAGAAAGTTTGGAAACGGCAGAAAGCATGAACGACCTGGCAATGGTTTTACGCGAGGAGGGAAATTATGACCAATCGGGGAAATTATTAATTACTTCGTTATCGATCCGGAAAAAATTCCTGTCTCCTGAGAGCCCGGAAGTTGCACAGTCAATTAATAATCTTGCGCTGCTTAAGGAAGATATGGGAGAATATGATGAAGCGAAAAAATTATTTGAAGAAGCACTTCAGATAAAGGAGAAGCTTTATGGTAAAATTCATCCATCGGTAACTGAAACCATAGGGAATCTTGCATTCCTGTTGCAGCAAATGGGAGAATTTGAAGAAGCTTCAAAATTGTTTAATGAAACATTAGAGATTGATAAAAAACTTTTTGGTGAGATACATCCTTCAATTTCAACCGATCTTTATAACATTGCTTCCATAACAGCACTGATGGGCGATTTGAACAGCGCAGAAAAACTATATTCGGAAGTACTTGAACTGGATAAAAAACTTTTAGGTGAAGATCATCCCTATATCGCTCTGGATTTAAATAATCTTGCCGGTATTTATAGTGACAAAGGTGATTATGTAAAAGCAGAAGAAATGTATAAAGAATCTTTAAGCCTGAATAAAAAAATATATGGGAATGAACATCCCGAAGTTGCTACCAGTATGAGTAATCTCGGTGTCCTGTATCAACGGTGGGGGAAATATGATCTTGCAGAATCTCTTTTAAAATCGGCTTTGGATATGAGAATTAAGCTGCTTGGCGCAAACCATCCGAATGTGGTTACAAGCATGAATATTTATGCATCACTTCTTACTAGCAAGAAAAAATATGATGAGGCTGTGAAGCAGTACAGAAAATCACTTTCATTGCGAATTGAAATGCTTGGTGAAGATCATCCACAAACGGCAAATGCTTTCCTTGGATTGGGAAATGCGCTCATTGAAACAAAAAGCTTTACTGAAGCTGAAGAAAAAATCAATAAGGGATTTGAAATATATAAGAATAAACTTCCTGCAGATCACTGGAATATTTCTTATGCGGAAAGTATGCTGGGCAAATGTTATTCAAGGGAAGGTAAGTATGAAGAGGCTGAAAAGACTTTATTAAAAGCTTATGGCAATTTGCTGGATAAAAGAGGGAAGGACGATCGTTTAACAGTCAGCGCGATAAAAATGCTGGTAAAAAATTATGAGAAATGGGGAAAATACGATCAAGCACAGAAATACAGAGAAATGTTGAGTGCAGTTGAAGCAGATCAATTGGATGCCACGGCAACGCCGTGACATCCTTAAGTTTTAATATATCCATGCACCCCTTACCTTAATCTTCAAATCTCCGCTTGTAAGCATTTTGTTAAAGTTAGTCGCATTATCTTTACCGTAAATTGATGATGGTTTAACTGTTACGGAACCCATCTGATCATTACCACCAAAATCATCATCAATAAGACTTACCTTCCAGGTCTGTCCGTAAGGTACGTCGTGAGGAAGTTCTCCATCGTACTCTGAAGCAGGTTGCGTAAAGACATAAGTGCTTGTGTAGTTAGCATTCTTTCTTTGGTCAGACCAGAATGCCGGTAAATAATTTCCAGATCTTTGTAAAACTACTTCAATATCCGGCTTCCTCTCGTTTGATGACAAAGGATTCCAATCCCAGGTATCGCCGTTCGATTTGTTTTTGGGGAAATGGGTTACCGATATACTTTCAATATGCATATATCTTGGAGTATTTATTACAATCGGATCCGGATCTCCACCACCATTTCCCGGATCTCCAGGTGCAAGTGGATTATCTTCGTTACTGCAAGCAGTGAATAATATTGCTGCAAGAAAAAATGCTAAAGCAGGTTTGATTAAGTTTTTCATATTATAGCTCCTTTAATTGGTTAATAATTATTTGTGCTTCTATTATTAAACGCAGTAAAAGGAGAAGAAAGTGATAACGGATTTTAAACTATTTTTTTTATGTTTGAAAACGGACAGAAATTGAAGATTTTAACGAGCTTTATGCCTTTGTCCGAAGGCTGAGATTGTTATGTTTGAAGAAAGCCAGCACAACCTCGCAGGAAGAAGAACCTGCCGCCACGACGGATGTCATTGCGCTCCCGCATCAGCGGGAGAAGCAATCTCTTTATAATTCCCTGCCTTTGGGTAATTGGTAAAAACGGGGAGCTTGTTGGTTACGGCGGTGGAATGTGGAGGGAACAATTTTTATTGAATCTTGAAATGAAGACTGACTGAAGCTAAATAACCTGCAACTCAAAATAATGTAATTTCAGGTTGATAGTTGCGTTAGTGAAGAGTAAAGCAAACCATTTAATCACTTTTATCCTGGACCTGGCAGCAGTTGGGGCCGTATTAGTGCAGTTGTAATTGAAAAAGAGACTGACTGATCAATCTTAATATTAAAAGTATTTCTTCAAATAGTAATAATTTATTCCGATAATCATTTCTCAGAATTCCACCAATATTTATATGAAAATTCGATACATATGAAATATATTCGTGATATATGACATAGATATGAAAAATATTCCTTTCTATCCTTGATTATAAGAATATATTTCTACATATTTGAGTGTAACAAGAATAATCATCACGATGGAGTTGAAAAATGGATAAGACAGATAGCAATATTCTTTCTCTTTTGCAAGAAAACGCAAGGATAACCAACGCGGAAATTGCACGGCAAATTGGAATGGTTCCCTCCGGTGTGCAGGAACGAATAAGAAAACTTGAAGAGAAAGGATACATAAGCGACTATGCAACCCACCTAAGTTCAGATTTATTAGATCTGGGTTTGCTCGCTTTTATTTTTGTTCGCACGAGTGAAACACCGGGTGAGATTGAAACAGCAAAAAAACTCGCAGAGTTTCCCGAGATCCTTGAAATACATCATGTTGCAGGTGAAGATTGTTACCTTTTAAAAGTTCGGTTGGCAGATAACAAAGCACTAGCCTCTTTTATGCGGGAAAAGTTTAGAGCAATGCCCGAAATCAAATCGACAAATTCTGTTATTGTGCTTGAAACCGTAAAAGAAACCTGCAAGCTAAATTTGCCGGAATCGGAGGAATAAACAATGTACTTACGATTACTAAATAAAGATATTGATAACCACCAGCTAAAAGTATTTGCGGCTTTTGCAGCTATCTATGTTATATGGGGTTCAACATATCTGGCAATACGATTTACTCTGGAAACAATTCCCCCGCTGTTATCGGTAGGTATCCGTTTTACAATTGCCGGGCTTATGCTCTGTTCATGGTTTTACTGGCGGACAAAAAAGAAACCACAACTAGTAGACCTGAAAGCTGCAATAGTGCTCGGTATGTTTATGATATTTATTGGTTATAGTTGTCTTGCATGGGCACAACAATTCATTCCATCCGGTCTTGCGGCATCTATTGTGGCATCTATTTCTATCTGGATGGTTATACTTGATTGGAAAATTTTTGGTAATAAAAAACCAGATAAAACGACTATAATTGGTTTATGTATGGGAGTAGTTGGTGTAGTGCTGCTAACAATCCTTGAAGATGATGTGCTTATCAATAAAAATATATCAGGCGCGTCTGTCGTAGTTGGAGTTGGGATAATTACTTTTGCAACCTTTGTCTGGGCATACGGAGCGCTCTACTCAAAAAAAATTAAGAACACAATCCCAATGTCTTTTCTCATAGGACT
>JAOTUT010000313.1 GCA_029863735.1 Ignavibacteria bacterium | reverse complement strand
CAGATGAAGGCGGAATTGATTGGCAATATCAGTTTGACCATGTAGGCTTAAGAGATGGTGATGTTATAAAAATTGGTAACTTAATAATTAAAGTGCTCCACACACCAGGTCATACTCCTGAGCATATTTCCTTTTTGTTAACTGATAAACCCGCAAGCCCGGAACCGGTGATGATATTTACCGGTGATTTTGTTTTTGTTGGTGATGTTGGACGACCTGATTTGCTGGAGAAAGCGGCAGGTATTGAAGGAACGATGATAGAAGGTGCAAAACAAATGTTCGGGTCATTGAAGAAATTTTGGTCTTTACCAGATCATATTCAGGTTTGGCCTGCACACGGAGCTGGTTCTGCTTGCGGTAAAGCACTTGGTGCAGTTCCAAGTTCAACTGTGGGGTACGAAAAGCTATCTAATTGGGCATTAAAAATTGAAGATGAAGAAACATTCATAAAAACTTTACTTGATGGTCAGCCTGAACCGCCAAAATATTTTGCTATGATGAAGAAACTGAATAAGAGCGGGCCAAAAATTCTCGGTTCTTTACAGAATCCGACAAAATTAAGTGCAACTGAATTTAATTCAGCGCTTAATAATGGTTACCAAATTATAGACACACGTGATAAATTAAGTTTTGCTGGTGGTCATATTCGGGGAAGCATTAACATTATGGATAATAATTCTTTTAGTACCTGGGCTGGATGGATGCTTGATTATGAGAAGCCAATAATTCTAATCACTCCTGAACATAGAGCAGATATTCTGAAAAGAGCGTTACTAAGAATAGGTGTTGATAATTTACAGGGATACATATCTGATTTAGACAAGCTAGAATCATCGGGTCTTAAAATGGAAATCCTTAATCAGATAAGTGTAGATGAATTAAGAGAAGATTTTCCAGCATACAGGATTATTGATGTAAGGAATTATTCTGAATTTAATCTGGCACATATTCCCACAGCAGAAAACATTCACACAGGTTATCTTGAAAAAAATCTTAATAGCCTTTCCCATGATGAAAAGCTTGTTGTTTATTGTACAAGCGGAGACAGATCAGCAACTGCAGCAAGTTATCTTTTAAGGAATGGATATAAAGATGTATTTAATCTCAGTGGTGGAATTAACAGCTGGATTCAGTCTGGATGGAAGATAGAAAAAACTTTTAAAGAGGAATTAGCAAGCGCTTCAAGTTAATTACAAATTTTACTTGAAGGAGAGAACAAATCCCTGCATCAGTATCAATCTTTTGCAGGGATTTATAGTTTTAAAATCTTATTAATTGTGAATTTTTATTTGAAAAGGAAAGCTGATAAGTTTTAATTAGCCTCAGCTGGTTTTAGCGGCAGCAACAACCAATTTTCTTCCATTAATTTCTGACCCATTCAGTGCTTTGGTTGCGCTGTTGGCATCAGAATCGTTTTCCATTTCAACAAATCCGAATCCTTTTGATTTCCCGGTTTCTTTATCGGTTACAACTTTTGCTGAAATTACGTTACCATGTTTTTTAAAAGTGTCCAATAGCTCATCGCTGTTAAACGTCCAGGGGAGATTCCCAACATATAATTTCGTGCTCACCATTCTCCTTTTTTTGTTAATTGATATTGTTATTTAGCTTTATATAAAAATAGTATTAATTGAACTAATAGCAAATGAATCAATTTTGGTAATAAGATGATGAGTTAGTAAAGATTAAATCGTAGTTCTGCGGTTATTTTTTTAATAAAGGTAAGAGCCGAAGAAAATCTCCGGCCCTGATTAAAATTAGAACTCTACTTTCTTCTTATACTTTATTGCATACTCATATACAAGTGTGCTCGCAACGAATATAGAAGAATATGTGCCGATGATAATTCCAAACAATAGAGTAAATGCGAAAACTCTGAGAACTTCACCACCAAAAATTAATAATACCGAAACAGTTAAGAGAGTAGTACCTCCTGTTAATATTGTTCTGCTCATAGTCTGGCTAATACTCGTATTAATTATATCATAGAGCGGTCTTGTTTTATGAATTTTCAAATTCTCTCTGATTCTATCAAAAACAATAACCGTGTCATTTATAGAATAACCTATTAGAGTCAGGAAGGCAGCCACAACCGTTAAATCGATATCCAGGTTCAATCCAGGTATCAAACCATAAAGTGCGGCAAATAGCCCCAAAGTAATCAAAACGTCGTGAAATAGTGCAGCAACTGCACCAAAAGCAAAAACGAATTTGAATCTGATTCCAAGGTAAATTAGAATTGCTATTAAAGCGAAAAAGATTGCCAGAACAGCATCGCGTTTAAGTTCTTCTCCGATTTTTGGACCAACTCTGTCTTCCTTGAGTACGGTAAAAGGATTATCAGTAATCTTTTCTCTAAGGTTTTCTTTAATCCAATCGGCTATTCCAACGCTAACCAGCATTTGAACATTATCCGGTTCTTCTGAAACACGACCAGATTGGAAGCCGGCAGCAAACAATTCATCTATAATCTGGTTTGCTGTATCAGGATTTTCAAATGCATAAGTAACAGAACTTGCTGAAGAATCTATAAGTCTCCTTGGAACGCCCGGCATCAGTTTTTCTATTTCTTTTTCAATACCTGAAATAACTTTTGGATATACTTCAATTGGAATCACCTGCATTTCGGTTCTGATCATAACGCCGGTCTCGCCGCCAAACGTTTTTACTTCCAGGTTTCCAAGCCCGATATTTTCAACATCGGCTCTAACTGTGGAAATGCTAATTGGTTTTTCAAATTGAAGAACAATTTCACTTCCGCCTTTGAAGTCTATACCAAAATGAAATCCTCTGGTTAATACTGCAATAACTCCAATCAGGAATAATGTTCCTGAAACAAAGTATGCAATTTTTCTTTTTCCGAGGAAATCATAATTAAAATTTTCAAAAAATCTCATAACGAAAAAAAACTCCTTAAGCCTTTGTTGTTAACCTACTGTTACTGTAATGTTTTTAGAAATCATTATATCCATAATTACCCTTGTTATAACAAGTGCACTGAACAAGCTCGCTGCAATACCTATCATAAGAGTTAAAGCAAAACCTTGTATCGGTCCTGTACCAAATTGGTAGAGAATGATTCCTGTAAAGAAAGTTGTAATATTTGAGTCTATGATAGCAGAATAAGCACGAGAGAATCCACTGTCTATAGATGCTTTAATAGTTTTGCCAGTACTCATTTCTTCTCTTAT
>JAOTUT010000312.1 GCA_029863735.1 Ignavibacteria bacterium | reverse complement strand
TTTTTATTTTCACCAAGTCTACCAAATTCTCATTTTATTCTGTATAATAAGTTGAATACCACTTTTGATATTTAACGAATTGTTAATTCTACTAAAATGTATGGTTTGTAATAATCAGGCTAATGATCCTACTTCAAAACACGTGAAGAAGTAATTATTAACTATCATCTTGCCTTTCCAATGGACTTTCGTTTAGTTATATTTGCTTCCAATTTTTAAAAAAATTATGGGCAAAATGATCGATTTAAAGAAATTAAATCCTGACCAGAAAAAAGCTATAGAGTTTAAAGGTGGATCTCAAATGATCGTAGCCGGAGCTGGTTCCGGGAAAACAAAAGTCCTTACCTATAAAGTTGCATATTTGTTAAAACACGGCTTTAAGCCTGAGTCCATTTTAGCACTTACTTTTACCAACAAATCTGCCAATGAAATGAAGGAGAGAATTGTTGAATTGGTTGGTAAAAAAGCCGAGTCTATCTGGATGGGAACTTTTCATTCAATCTTTGCAAGAATTTTACGAGCCGAAGCAAAACACATTGAGTATAAAAGTAACTTCTCAATTTACGATACAGATGATTCTTATTCTTTGGTCAGCAATATAATGATGAACTTCAATATTGAGATTGAAGGACTAACTGTAAATTCTGTAAGGCATAGAATTAGTTATTTAAAAAATCATATGATCATGCCAGCTGAATACAGAAAGAAAATTGTGAAGGGTTTAAAGGGAGAGAAGATTGCCGAAATATATGAGGAATATCAGAACCGACTTATTGCAAACAATGCAATGGATTTTGAAGATCTTCTTTTAAAACCGATTCAGCTTTTCAACTCAAATCAAAAAATTATTAAAAAATATAAAAATCGGTTTGCGTATATACTTGTTGATGAATTTCAGGATACAAACAAAGCCCAGTACGAATTGCTCAAACTTCTTGTATCAAGAACTTGTAAAATAGCTGTTGTTGGAGACGATGCACAGAGTATTTACAGCTGGAGGGGTGCGAACATCGGGAATATGATTGATTTCAAAAAAGATTTTAAGACTCACAAACTTTTTAAGCTTGAACAAAACTATCGCTCTACCAAAACAATTCTTGCTGCTGCTGATTCTGTAATAAAAAATAATAAAAACCAGGTTAGCAAAACATTGTGGACAGAAAACAATGATGGCGAACAACTAACGCTCATTCGTTGTGCAGACGAGAAGGATGAAGCCTTTCAGTTAGCTAAGTATATTAAAAAAGAAATAAGTAAGAAAAAACTTTCTTATAAAGATTTTGCTATTCTTTACCGAACAAATGCTCAAAGCCGCGCTCTTGAAGATATTTTTTACAAAGAGAAGATTCCATATGTCATCATCGGTGGGGTAGAATTCTACAGAAGAAAAGAAGTTAAAGATGTAATTGCATATTTAAGAGTCATTGCTAATCAAAATGATGAGGAGAGTTTGCTCAGGATAATGAACTTTCCGCAGAGAGGTATTGGAAATACAACAGTTACAAGAATGATTGCCTTTGCAAGAAAGCATGACTTAACACTCTTCCAAACTATGAACCGCGTTTTTGAGGTCATTGATATTAAAGAAAGAATTCAGAAAAATGTAAAGGGATTTAGAGTACTTCTTGAGAAGTATATTAATTTGAAAGATACACTGTCCGTTGGAGAACTTTCATTGGCATTAATTGATGAATTGGGTTTGGTAAAGATGTTTAAATCTGAAAATACACCCGAATCACGTACTAGATTAGAAAATATTAATGGGCTGATGGCTGCAATATCCGAGTATTCCAAGGAACATAAGGCAGCCAAGTTAGATCAATTTTTGGAAGAGGTTTCATTGGTATCTGGTATTGATATGAAAGATGATAATAAAAATGTTGTTACTTTCCTGACGGTACATAGTGCTAAAGGATTGGAATTTCCAATAGTATTTATATCCGGTTTAGAAGAAGAAATATTTCCTCTTGCGAACAGGTTTAGTGAGGATTCTTCAATTGAAGAGGAGAGAAGACTTTTTTATGTTGCGCTTACACGAGCTGAACAAAAAGTTTATCTATCTCATGCAAGAAGCCGGTACCGATTCGGTGAGGTTGCTTATCAAAGCCGTTCCCGTTTTATTGATGAAATTACTCCTTCAACAATTCAGGAAATTAATGGAGGAATTGGAAGGAAAGCAAACCGAAAGACAAAGAAAGAACTTTTCTACGAATACTTTAGTTCAGTTGATTATGAAGATTTCGATCAGGAAAATAAAGTTGTTAGAATAGGTAGCCGGGTTATGCATGAAAAGTTTGGGTTAGGGAAGGTGGTCGATGTTACAGGAGTTGGTGATTCGCTTAAAGCGACAGTAGCATTCGAAGGTAATAACGTGAGACAACTTATGCTGAAGTTTGCCCGATTGAAAATACTTCATTGATCTCCTTTGTAGCGTTTTTATAAACAATTTTCTTTAAAGGAAAGAACATATATATGTCAATTGCTCCGAAGAAATTAGCAATTCTTGTCGGTGGTGGACCTGCACCAGGAATAAACAGTGTTATTGGCGCAGCTACAATCAGAGCTGAGGTTGAAGGCGTTGAAGTTATTGGAATTAGAGATGGGTTCAAATGGATTATGGAAGGTGATACTTCTCACACCAGGGAATTGACTATTCATAATGTAAGCCGTATTCACTTTAGAGGTGGTTCATATATTGGCATCTCCAGAGCAAATCCTACTAAAGATGATAAGCATCTTGAGAATGCCGTAACCTCACTTCTTCGATTGGATGTTGATAAGCTAATCACCATCGGCGGTGATGATACAGCATTTAGCGCGCTTAAGGTTAATGAAGTGGCAGCAGGAAGAATAAGAGTTGTTCACGTACCCAAAACAATAGATAATGATCTTGATTTACCCCATGGAATACCAACTTTTGGTTTTCAAACTGCAAGACATATTGGCGTTGAAATTGTTAAAAGCCTAATGGTTGATGCTCAAACTACATCCCGCTGGTATTTTATAGTTACTATGGGAAGAAAGGCAGGACATCTTGCGTTGGGTATAGGAAAGGCAACTGGAGCAACATTAACTTTAATTCCAGAAGAATTTCCCGGAGATGTAATTAACTTCGAACAAGTAGTTGATGTTCTTGTGGGCACTATTATCAAGAGACTAAGTTATGGAAGATCAGATGGGGTTGCAATTTTAGCTG
>JAOTUT010000462.1 GCA_029863735.1 Ignavibacteria bacterium | reverse complement strand
TGATACAGAATAATCCTAAAATATTTGTCGGATTCAGTGAAATCACCGCTCTTCAAATGGCATTTCTTCACAAAGCGAATCTTATCTCTTTTGCCGGACCTATGGTTGTTTCAAATTTCTCCAATGATCTAAGTCATTACACAGAAGAAAAATTTTGGCGAATGATTACCTCCTCCACAATTCCGGCGAAAGTAGAACTGCAAGAAAATCAAAAGATTTCGAAAATAAAGTTTGGAGAGAGTTCAGGCAGGCTAGTTGGTGGAAATTTATCTGTTTTTACCAGTATGATCGGAACTGGATATCTGCCTGAATTAAAAAACAGTATACTTTTACTAGAAGAAATTAAAGAACCACCGTATAAAATTGACAGAATGTTAAATCAATTAAAATTAAATAAGATATTTAAGAATTTGAAAGGAATTATTCTCGGAATTTTTTCAGACTGCGTTGAACCAGATAAGAAGAAAAAATCGTTGACACTTGGAGAAGTTTGGAATGATTATTTAAGTTCTCTAAAACTGCCTGTAATTTACTCTTTTCCACATGGTCACATCAGAGATATGGTTACTTTGCCTTTTGGAATAAAAGTAAAAATAAACGTGAAGAAAGGATTTGTTGAATTAATGGAAAGTGGTGTCAGGTAATTGAGCCTTTATTAAATGGATTGTGCAGAAAAGTAAAATAATTCTGTTTGAAAAAATCCTCTGCCCAGTAAGCTTTTTGTAGATTTGAAAATATGCCATAAACGGTGGACCCAGTGCCACTCATTAAAGCAAATTGTGCTCCTTGATTATAAAGTTCTTCTTTTATTTCATTTAGTTGTGGGTATTCTTTGAATACCACATCTTCAAAATCGTTTTTTACAAATTCCCTCAGATAATCTAAATCTGTTAAATCCTTTTCTATGAAATCATGTAAACTTTTGACTGGCAATGTGGGTTTAATTTTGTTAAAAGCCCAGGCAGTGTCAATCTTCATACCCGGATTTACAACTAGAATAGGATATGGAAATTCCATTTTCAATGGATACAGCATTTCTCCTCTTGACTCAGCAAATGCCGGAATCGGATTTAAAAAATATGGAACATCAGATCCAAGTTCCAGCGCAAGCTGAGACAACTCTCTACTATTTAACCCGAGGTCAAATATTATATTAATAGTCTTAAGTGTGATTGCTGCATTCGAACTTCCTCCACCTAATCCACCACCGATTGGAATTATTTTTTCCACATAAATTTCCAATAAAATATTTTTGTTTGTTTGTTTTTCCAGAAGTCTTATCGCTTTGAGAATTAGGTTATCTTTAAGTTTATTCAAGATATCAGAGTTTGTATCAACGGTCAATTTATCAGATTTAATAAATGTGAGCTTGTCCGATAGCAATAATGGAAGAAAAACTGTCTCAAGATTATGATAGCCATCTTCTCTTTTATTTAGAACATTCAAACCTAGATTTATTTTGGCAGGGGATTCAGCTACTATTTTATCCATCAAGAAACTCTCTGATTTTTTTTGTATGTGCCGGACTTGAACCACAGCATGAACCTATGAATGAAGGCTTGTATGATAAAGACTTTTTAACAGATTCAAGATACTCATCCGGTTGTATTCCACATTTGATTATTTTATCGGTTGGTAACCCACTTCCACAATTTAAATAGAAACCCCAGTTATTTGGCAGATTCGTGCTCCCTAATATTTTAATAAATAATTCGGGCAAAATACAATTGAGTCCTATTGCAAGAACACTGCTATTATTAAGAAATGAGATTACTTCAGCTAAGTTTTCACCTGATATTAACCTATGAGTTTCATCAAGATATAAACTTATAATATAAGGAATTTTATTTCTATCACAGTGATCACAAATTATCTGAATTTCATCAAAATGACTTTGAGTTTCATTTAATATGAAGTCAACTCCATTATCTATAAGTAAATCAATATGTTTACTATGATTCACTTGTAATTGTTTATTCGTTAAAGTTCTTTCAACTTGATAGCAATCTTCAGCCGGTGCGTTTGATCCAGCAATGTATATTTTCATATCATCAACCGCTTGCTTCGCAAGGCTAACTGCTTGAGTAACGTAGGATGAAACATCAGTTATACCTGATTTTATAAATGATGATGGATTAGTACGGAATGTATTTGTAGTGATTATATCTGCTCCCGCTTTAATGTACTCTTTTTGTATTTGAATCACAGCTTCAGGATCTGACTGATTAATTTTTGTTGTCCAAAGTA
>JAOTUT010000311.1 GCA_029863735.1 Ignavibacteria bacterium | reverse complement strand
TAAGGAAAATATTACAATTTTTGGTTCAACAACTTCTGGTGAATTTATCGATGGAGAATATTCTGAAGGTGCAATTGCAATTCTTTTATTAGAATTAGACCCCTCACTTTTTAAAATTTTATTTGATGATTATGCAGAAAAAAATCCGCGGAGTGTAGCAAAACAAATGGGTGATGCCGCTCTTAGATTCTTCAGAAATCCAAACTTTCTTGTTGTCAGTAGCGGACTTTTTCTTGATGGAGAAAAAATAATCCGTGGTATTGAAGATGCAACCGGAACTGAATCAAACATTTGGGGAGGTAAGGCCGGCGATGATAGGATGGGAAAAACAACTATTGTATTCACTAATGATAAAACAAGTGATCAGGGTATTGCAGTACTTTTAATTGACGGAGATAAGATCACAGTAAGGGGACAGGCATTATCAGGTTGGAAAGGGGTTGGAACACCAAAAACTGTAACTAAAAGTGATGGGCTCTGGATACATACTCTGGATGATCAGCCTGCACTTGATATGATGATAAAATATATGGGATATAAATTTGAGGGAGTGGACGATGCTAGTCCGCAATATGATTCTGATGTAACATCGCCTGTAATGTTGTTGCGCGAAAAAGGCAAACCCATCCTAAGATCGCAATCATTTATTAATTGGTCTAACAGATCAATAATGCTCAGTGGAAACTTCGAGCCAAACGCTAAAATTCAACTAACACTTCCGCCAGATTTTGAGATTGTTGATGATGTTGTTAGAAGTTGTAAACAACTTAGAGAAAGCGAACTGCCCGAAGCGGATGCTATTATTATGTTCTCATGCTCGGGAAGACTTGTCGAATTAGGTCCGATGGTAGGAAAAGAAATTGACGGTATTAAAAACACCTTTGGTGTTCCTATGGCGGGCTTCTTTACATATGGTGAGTATGGAAGAGCAACAGGTGGAAATAACGAATATCATAATTATACCTGCTGTTGGGTAGCTTTAAAAGAAAAATAAACTTCAAATGAACCAAAAGCTTAAATACGTATTGGAGATCATTCAGCAATCTGAGAAGCTGGATGCTGAACAAAAAGACAAGCTCTTAAAGGCAGTAAAAGACGCAGATAAAGAATTAGAAATAACTTCATTCAAGTTAGAGAGAACCGAAAAAGTAAAAAAGACAACCGCTATTTTATTAGAAGAAACTATTGAAGAGCTCGAACAAAAACGAAAAGCAGTAGAAGAACAAAATCGAGAACTTGAAATTGAAACTGCCTTAGAGAAGGTACGTAGCATAGCAATGGGAATGAGAAAACCCGATAACATTCTTGATGTATGTAAAACTATCTCTCAACAGTTGGAATCATTGGGGGTTAAGGAAATCCGGAACGTTCAAACTGCCATATTTTATGAGCAGCGCGGTACCTACATGAATTATGAATATTATGCAAAGCATGATAAAACCGTAATAACTGAAACAATTTATACAAACAATAAACTCCATGAGGAATTTGCCCTTAAAATGCTGAAAGGGAAGGGAGAGTATTTCATTTCACACATTAAGGGTAACGAGGTTAAAGAATGGATTGCTTATCAAAAGACTACAAATGTTTTCATAGATAATTATCTGAAAACAGCATCTTCTCTCAACTATTATTGGTTCTCTCTCGGTCCGGTTGCACTTGGAATTTCAACATACATTCCGCTATCCGAAGATGAAATTAATCTATTTAAGCGATTCCTTAAAGTGTTCGAACTTGCATATCAACGGTATCTGGATATTGAGAAAGCTGAAGCACAGGCAAGAGAAGCACAAATTGAGGCTTCACTGGAAAGAGTACGCGCTGTTGCAATGGGTATGTATAAATCAGATGATTTATTGAATATCTGCGAAGTCTCATTTAATGAGTTTAAGAAACTTGACATTGATAATATCAGAAATGCTCTTATACACATTCAATACGATAATCAAAAATATTTTATGGATTATGACTACTCTGATTTAACAGGCGGTGCAATAACAAAAATCGAATATGGTTCTCATCCTGTAGTAGAAGATTATTTGAAGCAAATTAGAAGTGCTAAAGATGCTTTTTACCAGGGGGTAATAGAAGAAGACCAGCTTGAAGAATGGAAAAATTTCAGAAGAAACTCCGGACAGATTGATGATCCCCGATTAGATAATGCAACTGCGCTCTATTACTACTTCTTCTCAATTGGTATAGGTGACATTGGCATATCTACATTAGAACCGATTAACGAATCACAAATAAAAATTCTTAAACGTTTCAGAAATGTTTTTGATTTAGCATACCGAAGGTATACAGATATTACTCGGGCGGAAGCACAAGCAAGAGAAGCACAGATAGAAGCGGCGCTAGAACGAGTCAGGGCAAAAGCTATGGCTATGCATACCAGTAATGATCTCTCTGATACCATGGCTGTGCTTTTCACTGAACTACCTAAACTTGGTATCAATTCATTACGCTGTGGTGTTGTATTACTTTCAAGAGATTCACAACGAGGAGTGTTTTATGCCGCGGCAACTACTCCGGAAAGTGATTCTTTTACAATGATTGGTGCCGGTGATATGGCAGAGCATTCTGTATTTATAAATCAATACGAAAGCTGGCTGAAGAATGAAAATTATTTTACAACATTAAGTGATGAAGAACTTCAATCGTACTATGAAGCACTTTTTGCACGATTATCGGTTCCATATAAACCAAGAGATCATAAAGTACAAACAGAACATGGTTATTACTTTGCTTTCTCAGCGGGAATGTTTTATGCCTGGGCTGAAGATCCGTATTCAGATGCCCAGATAAATATTCTAAACAGATTTAAAGCTATTATAGATCTAACCTTTAGACGATATCTCGATCTGCAAAAAGCAGAAGCACAAGCAAAAGAAGCGCAGATTGAGCTTGCTCTTGAAAGAGTACGTGCAAGAACAATGGCAATGCAGAAGAGTGATGAGTTATCAGAAACAGCTTATGTGCTTTTCCAGCAGTTTGGTTTATTAGGCGCAAGCCCAGAACAACTTACCATCGCTATTATTGATGAGACTCATAAGGAGCTTGAGTTTTGGCTAACGTTGGGTGGAAACCAAATGAACCGCATGTTCAAGGCGCCAATCAATGAGCCAATAGTATTGAACAGACTATATTTTGCCTGGCAAGAGCAAAATAAATCGTTAGTCATTGATATTTCAGGTGATGAGTTAAAAG
>JAOTUT010000012.1 GCA_029863735.1 Ignavibacteria bacterium | reverse complement strand
CCCGAAAAGTAATAGTCCTACAATTTTTGATTTAACCATCATCGGGATGATGGTGTAGATACCTTCAGAAATTAATCTTTCAGCTTTTTCATCCTGGAAAACCATTTTAAAGTCGACTTGCTCAATCGAGGGGTATTTGGTAATAAGATGCTTATCCTTCAAGAACTGAACGATCCTCGATTCTGAAATCACGCATTGTTCATTTTTCATTCCAACACTATCAACAAGCGATAAATTACTGCTTTTATCTCTTAATAAAATTCCAAAAGTTCTAATTTTTAATGCATCAATAAAAGTCTTTTTCATCAGCTGAAGAATATTATCCAGCCCAACAACGGTTGAAAGTTCATTACTCAAATCAATTAATACTTTTTGAGAAGCAAATTGTTCAGGATAAAACCTTTTTGTTAAAAAATCCTGAAACCTGTTTTTAGTTGATTGAAAGACAAGTGCAAATACAATAAAAAATACACCGGCTACGATTCCCTGATTTTCAACTCCGAGGAATGAGCTGATGCTTTGTCCGGCGACATAAATAACAAAAAAGTAAATGGCTGCAACAGACACCGTGGCCGTACCGTAAATAATTGTGTTTTTGACCACAATACTTACATCCATTAGCTGGTATTTAAAAATTGCATAAGCAAAAATAAGAGGGACAATTGCTGTCAATATAATAGGTGTGTAATATTCAGGAGAATTGAACATTGTATCTGCAATTGCAGGTGCTATTTGAGCAGCGTATAATCCAACAGCAAGACCAAAAGTGACTGCAATCAACATTAACAAAACCGGTTTCCTTTTTTCTTTAGATTTAACCCTTCGGTACTGAAATATGAGTGCGATCAACGCGGTAACATTTGCAAATAATGCAAAATACCCAAGTGACTCAAGTCCATAAATAAAAATCATCTGCCCGATTATGCCGTTAAAAGCTAATATGGCAGATAAAATAGCCAAAACTGATATGAAAGCAGGTAATATGATTACTATTTTTTTTACCCATTTCTTCTCAGCAAAATTAAATTGAGTTGGAAAGTTCCAGAAAAAATAATTTATTATAAATGGAAGAAAACTAATTCCAATAAGTGATGAACAGCCGATTAGTATAGCCAGGAATCCAAAATCGCTGAAGAACTTATAAACGTCCAAAAGAGTATGCATAGCGGCAAGTACTGTAAGTACACCGACAAAGTAGAAAAGTTTATGAATCCTTCCATCAGGTTTAGCAGTCAAGACTATAAATCCAATTAATATCCAGAAAAGAGCACTTAATGAATGAGCAAGATTGTCAAATTGAATAAGCTTCTTTACATAAACTTTAGTATTAATGATTTTATCAGCACGCATAACTTTGTAATCTGCATAATCACCGCTTTCAAATTTGTTTAATATCTGCTGTGCCTGGAAAGTTCCATAAAGAACCTTACCATCTATTTCAAGAAGCTGATCTCCATCTCTTATTCCCGCATTCCACGTTACTCCTTCTACTTTTATAACATCGAAAAATATAGCAGTGCTATCCTTACTTACCTTTTTAGGTATCCAGTAACATTCGTCATTACTGGTTACTCTTATAGCAACTGAATAATAAATGCTTAGCAGTGCAACACCGATCAATATTATAGAAAGGATTGCAATTAGATTCGTACGATATTTTAGCAATAATGATTTTAATGGTCTCATATATTTACCTTACCTTAATTACTATCATAGTTATATCATCAGATTGAAGATTTCCCTGAGTGAATATCTGCACATCTTCTTTAATTCCATTTAAAATTTCGTTTGCTGATTTATTCTTTAAATTTTTTGCAACTTTTTCCAGCCTCTCTTCAGAATATTCTTCAAACTCAAGATTCATTGCTTCTGAAACACCATCAGTATAAAGGATAAGCACATCATCCTTAATTAACTCAACTTCTTCCAAGATATACGGAACAGGTGTATTCATCACCCCAAAAATTATCCCGCCCTGAGTTAACTTAATAATTTTATCGCCTCTGATAATGTAAGGAGGATTGTGACCTGCATTAACATAAGTAAGGGTATTCTTTATTGTATTAATATGACCCCAAAAGAAAGTTATAAATCTTCCTTCAGATGAATTAGCTGTAACTAGATCATTTATCATAGCAGTAGCTTTATCAATTTTCAAATCTTGTCTGCATATAACCTGCAGGAAAGCCTGAATATTCGCCATCATCAGTGATGCCGGAACGCCTTTGCCTGAAACATCAGCTATTGCGATATAAAATTTTTCATCATCAATTGGTATAACGTCATAATAATCTCCACCAACCTGTTTTGAAGAAACATTCATTGCAGCGATATCGTACTTATCGTATTCGGGTAAGGTTGAAGGAAGAAGATTTCTCTGAATATCTCTTGCAATCAAAAGGTCTTCTTCCATTTTTTGTTTTTCAAGTGCTTCGAGGAAGAGTCTGTTATTCTCCAATGAAATAATAGCAAGGTTACCGACTGAATAGATGTATTCAATATCACTGTTTCGAAAATCTTTACTACCTGCCCGGCTGCCAAGCAGAATCAATCCACGGGTTTTGCTCTGAAGCTGCATCGGCACAATAAGCTCAATTCCAAGTTCATACAGTTCAGAATGTTTTTCCTTTAAAACACCTTTTTTTATTGAATCAGTTATTATCTGAAGTTTATATTTCTTTATTAATGAGAGTAATTTCTCATTATCAAATTTTGAATCAAGAATATCTGCTTCATCATTTTCTAAAAGAATCACAGCATACTTCTGGATAAGGAATTGACCAAGAATTGAGAACACAAGCAGCTTCACAACTCTGAACGACTCAGCAAACGAACCAAATTCCTTACTTATTTCAAACAATGAGCTCAAACGTTGAACTCTTGAATCGAGCTGACGGTTTACTTTTTGTAGTTCATTTATAACCATTGAATTCTGAACAGCAGTTGCGGATATATTTAAAATGGTACCCAGGAATTCAACATCATCTTCTGTGTAATCTGATTTGTTTAATTTTTCCCCAAGACATACCACGCCAATACAGTCTTCAGAAGCATTAATTTTTTCAGCAACCTTCAGATTAGCTATTTGCATAAAAGAATTCAACTTTGGATTATCAATGCAGTCAGGTGAAACCTCGAGTTCAGGGAATTCACCAATTAAATCATTAGTTAGCCCTTTAGAACTTTTGAGAACGATTTTATTATTTTCCTTTAAGGCTATGAGGCCACGCGTTGCTAAGAATTTTCCAAGACAAGTTAACAGAACGTTATTAAGAATAAATTCAAGATCGATACTGGAATTGATAATCCTGCTGAAATCAACGAGAGCGGTAAGGTTTCGTTTTACTTTTAAACTTTTTGCCTCCAGCATTTTCTCAACTGCTCCTTATGTTTTTTGAGAGGAGCACCTGATTATATTTGCCGGGGATTGTAGTATACTCTACATCATCCATTAAAGATTTCATCAAATACATTCCGAGACCGCCGACTTTGTGCTCACGGTAATATTTCTGAAGATCAGGTCGCGGAACTCTGTCAGGTTCAAATGATTTTCCGTAATCAATTATCGTAATAGTAAATTTTTCTTCATCATAGTCTATCCTTATAATAATTTCACCCTGTGGAGACAATTTGTATGCATGTTTTATTATGTTTGTACAAGCCTCGTCAACAGCAAGAATAATATTATCAATTGTAGCATTTTGTATTCCGGCTTTCAGAGCATTTGCACTTACAAAATCCCTTATCTCGGAAAGGTTTTCTGTTTTGCTTTTAACTCTCAGCTCGTCAGTTCTATTTTTATTACGGACAGACAATTTTAACTCCCGCTAAACTTCTTTATTGCTTCTTCTTCATTTTTATAAATTTCATAAAGAAGCGGAAAGCCAAGCAAATCGAAAATGTTAAATACTTTATCATTCATATTGGAAAGCTTAATATCTCCTTTATTGTCTCTGATGTTTTCGATATAAGCCATAAAAACTCCTAAACCAGCACTGCTTATATATGCGAGTTCTTCGAAGTTTACTATGATTTTAAACTTACTATTGTTTATCAGTTCAGTAAAATTATTCTCAAGAGTCGGAGCCGTGTGAGCATCCAGATAACCCTTAAGATTAATAATCCTGATATCCCCATTTTCTTTAATTGACGTGCTAAATTCTGCCATCCTTATTCTCCATCAAATTTTAATTTTTGTTGCCACTTAAAAATAACTAAAGTAATATCATCATACTGCTCGTGGCTACTGGAAAAGACTGAAATTTCCTGAATTATTTTATTCGAGAGTTCTTCCGCACTTAGGTTGATATTTGACTGAAGTACTTTTAGAAAATGTTTATCTCCAAAATCGTCCAATAGTTCATTTTTTGCCTCAGTCACTCCATCAGTGAAAAGCACTATCGTATCATTTTCTTTTAAGTCTATCGAATATTCTTCGAGTGCGTTATTAAAATATTCGACATCACACAAACCCAATCCTAAACCGGAGGGCTTTATTTCTTTTGCATCATTATTTCTTAATAATAGTAGTGGACAGTGTCCCGCTCGCGCAAAAGTCAACCTCTTTTCTTTCGAATCAAAATAACCATATGCTGCACTTACAAATGATTTATCATCTAAAGCATGCCAAAGGATTTCGTTTGCTTTCATTAAAATATCTTTAGGTCTCTCAATTGTTTTTGACAGTGATTCAAATATTCCTTTAATTTCAGCCATAATAAATGCAGCCGAAATTCCTTTACCAGAAACATCGGCAATTACAAAGCCGAGCTTTGATTCACTTATCTTAAAGAAGTCATAATAGTCACCGCCAACTTCAAAAGCCGGGATGAATACGGATGCTATCTGCAGGTTAGGAAAATCAGGAGCTTTTAACGGAAGTATTTTTCTCTGAATTTCCCTGGCAACATCAAGTTCCTTCTCAAGTCTTTCTTTTTCAATTGATTCTTCCAGCAGTCTGGAATTTTCTATAGCAACTGAGGCGTAATCTGAAAAAGTTTCTATAGCGTTAAGATCATCTCTTGTAAATATCTGTCCTGTTCCTTTTGCCGCAACAAGAATTCCCTGGGTTTCCCCCCGGGTTTTTATAGGAGATACAGAAACAACTGAGAATAAATTCTCCGCATTACCTTCTGTTATTTTATCCTTGAGGTTGAATGTTTTTGTAGATGTCAAATTTTCAAAATTAATTTTCTCAAGTATTTGATTTGAAATTCTATCCGATTCAATAAATCCAATATTCTTTGCAGCCACTGAATTATGCTTTGTACCATTTCTCCATATTATCCAGGAGGCTTTTGAACCACTCAGTTTCTGTGTAATGTCAGTAACTGTTTCAGCAAGATCATTAAAATCAAGAACCTCTGTAATCAGCTTGCTGAAATATTGGAGAGATGTTATTTCCTGTGCTTTCCTGTCATAAGCTTCCGCTGTCGGCAAATGAAAAAGTGTTGTGAAAAAAAGTATTACAAAATAAATCGATCCATAAATCATAATTATCTGATTAAACTGTTTAAGCGCTGGAGAAAATCCATCAACTATCTGGCTATAAATATTTTCCCCGGAACTATTGGAAATATTTACGATAAATAAAGTTGTTATGACAAAAGAAAGCAGTAATAAATAAATTTTTTCTTTTTTAGTGAGAAACGCGATCCAGGAGATTCTTATGGAGTTAAAAACCATCAGCAAAACTGAGACAACAAAAAATGTGGTTATAATAAATGAAAGACTCTCGTCATCGAAAAAATTAAGTGATATGCTTGCAAGAATGAAAAAGACGAGCATTGTGTTAAAATATATACTGGTATTCCTTGCCTGATTCAAATAGAAAAAATGTCTGAGTGTTACTAAAAAGAATGATATAATAGCTACTAATATTAAAACATAAATCACAGAGACTATATTATAAACCAGCCCAGGGTTATTGAGTTTTAGGTTGATATTTTCAAATATGCTGGTCAGAAGAAAGTCTGAGAACATAATGATGAAGAACATTATCGCCAACAATATTCCAATATTGAGAACCAAAGAGAGCGGCGAGGACGAACGACTGTTTTCAAATCTAATCAGTGCTAAAAGCAGAAAGAAAATTGAAATCCCCATAACTAAATCGAACAGCAATCTTAAATAAAAAGTATCAGGACTTCCATAAAAAACTTTGAAAAGAAATATCAGGGATACAGCTATTAAGAAAAGCTGCATCTGCTTGCTTATAATATTTTTTGAAAATTTACTCATTCAAGACTATAACGCAGTACAAAGTTACTACCTAAAATAATGTTGCTTAAAATTAAGCTAAACTACTTAATTATTAAAGATTTCAATTATAAACGGACGTTTTCTAGGATGGTTGTATAAATTGCAAGCTTAATCCAAAATCCACTTATACAGGAAATTGGATTATAAGCTCTGATTTACAGGAAATGATATTATTTCTTAGGACTCTTTGTTACCTCTGAATGGACCCTGATTTTCTGGTTTTTCAAATCTTTGCTGAGTTCTTGAAGTTCTTTTTGCAATTCTTCCATTTGCTTTTTGAACTCATCATCGGAATAGTATCTGTTATAATAATCGCGGTCAAACTGATACTTGATTAACATTGTATCATCAAAAGGTCTCGCCTCTTTTAATCTTTCAAGGTTGTAAAAATCAGTTCCTGCGTTAGCCTCAATAATAGAATCGATATCAAGCACATTATAGTTAACAACATAACTATAAACTGAATCGTCATTGTAATATTCGATTTTAATTTCACTTTTTGATTTTTCAATCTTCGGAATATTGTAAGCATAAAAGTGAATGTTATTTGTTGCCTGCTCAATCAACGGATCGATTGAAGCAATTTCCGGAATTGAAATTTCAGGGTTTATAAAATCAGGTATATCAACTCTGCAGATGTTGGAATCAATAACAACCGTAAATGGGTGCCCGCTTTTCAGCTCAGAATAGTACTTGAATGTTGAATCATATTTAAGATTAAGAGTAAACTCCTTAACTTTTTGCTCATTGTATTTAATCTGTTCTTCAGTCCATTTCAAATTCTTCTCAGCAAGCACAGGGTCAAAGAGATAAGATTCTTCAAAAATCGAATCTGGAGTTACAAAAATATATTTATCACCTGGAGTGTTTTTCAATCTTGCTACTGTATTTACTACAACTAATTTTTCAGCATCAGTAATACCTTCCGGAACGATTCTGTCGAATTTGATTTTGTTCAATTTCTCGGATGCAACCAATAAATCGGCAAAGATTGCTTTTCTTAAATTCCACAGATTTGGATTTATGGCTACAGTATTTTGTTCATTTACTAATACCTGTGATTCAAGAGCTTTGCTGTAACTGCCGATAATTGAGTCTACTGTCTGCTTCTGTTTATCATCCAAATTCATCGCGGAAATAAATTCTTTATAGCTATCTCTATCTACTTTTTGATCACTTGAACGGATTTCGAAAAATTCTTTTCCAGCATCGTCATATCCTAAAAGCAAATATTGTTTTCGTGTATCATCAAGAGGAAGTTCATTGTTAAATGCAAAATTGAAAACATCTTCATTGGTAAGGTTTGCAGCAACCAAAACAGGTTGAAGATTTTCTTTGTAGAAGCCAGCAATTGCTACTTTTTGATTTTCCCACATCTGATCTAATAAACCAGGATTGAACTTCATAACAATCATCACAACAATTGTAACAATTGCCAGCGCAGTTGCAGGCATCCATCTTATAATTCTGGAAGGTTCATTTTTTTGTCCTTCAATTGATGCCATAAGACGTGTTTCAAAGAAAGGAGATTCGGGAACTCTTTTAATACTATTAGTAAGCTGTTTAACTTTTTTCAGGTCATCCAGTTTCTTCCTCAATTCAAGGGAAGTTGCCAGAAGCTTTTCAACTTCGGCTTTTTCTAAAGAAGATAATTCATCATCAAGATAAGCAGAGAGTAACTCCATATTTCGTAAATCTTTATTCATTACATAAGCTCCTTCTCCAAAGGCTGCAGAATTTCCTTCAGTTTTTCCCTTCCTCTGAAAATTCTTGATTTGACTGTTCCCATTTCACACTTTAATGTTTCGGAAATTTCCTGGTAACTAAATCCCTCAATGTCTTTTAGAATTAATGGCATTCTGAGTTTTACAGGAAGTTTTGAGATAGCATCCATCACAATTTTTGATATATCGTTATTTTCTGCAGGTGTTGAATATTCGGAAACATCATAACCATCTTCAATCGGTGAGAAAATTTTCCTCACATTAATTCTTCTTAAATAATCTTTGCATCTGTTAACTGTAACCCTGTAAAGCCAGGTAGTAAATTGAGATTCGAATCGAAAGTGCTTAAGATTTCTATATACAGTTATAAAAACCTCCTGAGCAATATCATCAACAAAAGCACTGTTGTTCATTGTTATATAAATAATATTTCTTACTTTCTCTTTATGTCTTTTAACGAGGACTTGAAAGGCCAACTTATCGCCATCAATAAATTGCCTGATTACTGAATAATCATCATCAATTGATAGTATTTGAGGTTGCTGCAAGTCCTTATCTTTATCTTTTGAAATCATTTTTTTAGACGCAATATTTACAGGGTTGTTCCAATTTATTAATATTATATTTAATCAGAAAACTATACACTTAAATTCAATAATTTGTTTGCAAAAGTATGCTTATCTGATTATTTTTCGATGAAAATTTAAAGGAGTAATTAATGAAAATCAAAACCACCGAAAAATATGGTGCCGTAATAGTTGAATTAAAGGGAAATGTGATGGGCGGTGATGACACTAAAGAATTCAACGATTTACTGCACAAATTAATCGATGAGGGAAAAATAAGAGTAATTATTGATTTAAGCAGTGTTAAATTTATGAACAGCTCCGGGCTGGGCATGTTAATAGGCGGTTTAACAACAATGAAAAAAGCAAACGGTTTTTACAAGCTTGCTAATGTAACAGATAAAATTGAAAGCTTACTAATTATTACAAAACTTATAACGATCTTTGAGCATTACGATTCTGTTGAGTCAGCGGTAGAATCGTTACCAAAATAAATTCATGCAAATTATTTTTTGAAAAGAAACTCCGGATTGAAAAATTCGGAGTTTTTATTTGCATAGACTAAAACCAAATCTAAAGAAATAATCAATTTATGAGTGTTACAGTTCTTGTCGGAAGCCAGTGGGGCGATGAAGGCAAAGGAAAAATTGTTGACATACTTAGTGAAAAGTATAAAATAGTTGCACGTTACCAGGGCGGTGCAAATGCAGGTCACACAGTTATAATCGGCGATAAAAAATATATTCTACACTTAATTCCATCCGGAATTTTAAGAGATGACGTTATTTGTGTTATAGGTAATGGCGTTGTAATTGATCCGACTGCACTGCTGGAAGAAATTGATCTTCTTGAAAAAAATGGAATCAAAGTGGAGGGCAGATTATATATAAGTCATAATGCTCACCTTATCATGCCTTACCATAAATTGCTTGATTCGATTAGTGAAAGCGGTGATACAAAAATAGGAACAACCGGAAGAGGAATTGGTCCCTGTTATATCGATAAGTTTGCACGAAAAGGAATTAGAATAGTTGATCTCCTCGACAGAGTTGAACTTGAAAAGCAAATCAGGATAAATCTTAAAGAAAAGAACGAGCTTCTGAAAAAAGTTTATGAGCACGAAGGACTTGATGTTGATGCTATTGTAAAAGAATACATTGAGTTTGACCTAAAGATTGATAAATACATTAAAGATGTGCCTTCTTTTCTTAATAATGCAATAGCAGAGGGAAAGTCTGTTTTACTTGAAGGTGCACAAGGAGCGTTACTAGATGTTGATCACGGAACGTATCCTTTCGTTACTTCAAGCAGCCCGACTTCGGGCGGTGCTTGCACAGGAACGGGAATTCCACCAAATAAAATTGACTCAGTAATAGGAATAGTAAAGGCTTATACTACCCGGGTTGGCAACGGTCCCTTTCCTACCGAATTACTGGACGATGAGGGTGAGAAACTCAGAAAAATCGGGGATGAGTTTGGTGCAACTACAGGCAGACCAAGAAGGTGCGGTTGGTATGATGCTTTTCTCGTTGCTTACTCGCAAATGGTAAATGGAATTACTTCTGTTGCAATTACTAAGCTTGATGTACTTAGCAGCTTTGCAAAAATAAAAGTCTGCATTAGTTATGAACTTAATGGCAAGCGAATAAAATACTTCCCTACCTCAGTTGAACAGTTATCTGCAGTGAAACCAATTTATGAAGAACTCAATGGTTGGAATGAAGACATTACCAATTGCCAATCTTACGGCCAGCTTCCGGAAAAAACAAAAGATTATCTCAATTTCGTTGCAAAACATTCCGGAATTAAGATCAATATTGTTTCTGTAGGACCAAAACGCAGACAGACATTTTATGTTGAGAGATAATCTCACACAAAAGAAATTATTCTAACGTTTTCTTTGTAGGGACAATCCGCCAGAGATGGAGCGACTTGTCCCTACGTATATTTTTATTTTCACCGCAACATTTATCTTACTGAATTTTACAATCCTTTTCTCTAATTTTACCTTTGTTAAATGATCATTTCTTAAGGTGTTATATGAAAATGTCCGGCGGACCCGCTTCGGTCAACATTAAAATTATTCTTCTGATAATAGCTGTGCTAATCGCGATTGGTACTCTTTACTACACACAAACTCTTGTTGCAAAACTGCAAGAGAAAGAAAGACAGATTGTTGAACTTTATGCGAAAGGAATAGAATATTTAGCTAACACAACTAACCCAGATGTGGATATTACTTTTCTGTTTGATAACATTATTAAACCAATAGACTTTCCCTTAATTCAGTCGGATGCTGAAAACAATGTTTACAGTAGAACTGATATCAGAAATGTTGAAATAGATTCTAACCTCACAACTGAGCAGTTTAAGGATTTCATTTCAAAATATATTTCCGAAATGGATGCAACACATCCACCGATTGAAGTAAAGTATGAAGGAATGATCATCAATAAAATTCACTATGGTGATTCTGAAGAAATCAAACAGCTTCGGTATTATCCATACATCCAATTATTAATTGCCGCGATGTTCATTGTGCTGGGTTACATTGGTTTCAGTAGCATTAAGCGAAGCGAGCAAAGTAATATCTGGGTTGGAATGGCGAAGGAGACCGCTCACCAGTTTGGAACTCCTATTTCAAGTTTAATGGGTTGGCTTGAAATGTTGAAGTTGAATTATCAACAACCAGATAAAGTTATTGATATTACTGAAGAAATAAGTGATGATGTTGAGAAGCTTAACAAAATAACTTATAGATTTTCAAAAATTGGCGCCAAACCCGAGCTGACAAAGACAAATGTTATGGATGACATAAAACAAGTTACAGCTTATTTTGAAAGACGATTACCTCAAACCGGAAAAACAGTAGAACTGAAAATTTCAGGTAATGACAAAGCTTTTGCAGAAATCAATTCTGAACTTTTTGGATGGGTAATTGAAAACTTAATTAAGAACGCACTCGACGCGATTGAAGGAACAACTGGTAAAATAGAAATATCTGTCGAAAAAGTCAGGAACCGCGTTGAAGTTGAAGTTACTGATAGCGGAAAAGGTATTGAAATGAAGAGAAGAAAAGATGTATTTCGACCAGGTTATAGCACAAAGAAAAGAGGTTGGGGATTGGGACTAAGTTTATCCAAAAGAATTATTGAAGGATATCACGGAGGTAAGATTTTTGTTAAAAGTTCAAAGCCAGGTGAAGGGACTACTTTCAAAATACTTCTGAAAAGTAGTTAGCTTAATTCTAACATTCTATTGATTGGCATTAAAGCTCTTTGTGCAATTATAGGATCGAGGACAATCTCAGGGAATTTATTTTCCATACATAGGTATAATTTTTCCATCGTATTTAGCTTCATATAAGGGCATTCGTTACATGAACAACTTTCCTCTTCAGGTGGTGCAGCAATAAAATTTTTTTTCGGTTCTGCCTTTTGCATCTGGTGAATAATTCCAACTTCCGTTGCTACAATAAATGACTGCGAACTATCTTCAGAAATAAACTTCAGTAATCTGCTTGTTGAGCCGATGAAATCAGCCATACTCAATAATGTTTCCTCACATTCAGGATGAGCGATTATTTTTGCCTCCGGATATCGCATCTTTAATTCAATTATCCTTCGTTCGCTAAAAGTCTCGTGAACAATGCATGAACCTTCCCATAGTAGCATATCTCTTCCGGTTTTTTTAATCAGGTACTTACCAAGATTTTTATCGGGAGAGAAAAGGATTGGTTTTTCTTTTGGTATCTGGTTAATAATTTTTTCGGCACTGCTTGAAGTACAAATAATATCACTCAAAGCTTTTACTTCTGCAGTACAATTTATATAAGTTATTGCAAGATGATCGGGATGTTGTTTACGGAATTCCTCAAATTTATCAGCAGGACATCCCTCTGCAAGTGAACAACCAGCTTCAAGATCAGGTAAGAGTACTAATTTATTAGGGTTTAATATCTTTGCTGTTTCAGCCATAAAATGAACTCCTGCAAATACTATAACTTCTGCATTTGTTTTCTTGGCTTTTCTTGCAAGTTCAAGGCTATCGCCTACAAAATCAGCTATATCCTGAATTTCAGATTCCTGGTAATAGTGCGCTAGAATTACCGCGTTCAGCTCAGCCTTCTTTTTAAGAATTTTCTCTGTCAAATCTGTCGTTATTTCTACATCATTCATTGTATTTACTACTGAAAAGGATTTAAAGGAATTGTTGCGACTATTTTACAGGTAAATATTTCCTGCTTTTTTATTCCATCGATAATTAGCTTAATACTCCCATAAATGCAATACAGAAACCAGTGGCACCGATGTTGAGAAGTATATAACGAAATAGTTTAAGCATAGCATCCCTCCAAATATGACACACAAAACTGCCGGGTTTTGCCCTCACAATCCGGCAGTTGCCCTTTTAAACCAAATCTTTTCTGTTTTTTCCAGTGACTTGAGAATAGACTTTTTATCTACGGAAACATCAACTAAAATTTCACCAAAATTTTTGATCAATACAAATTGGATTTTACCATCCCTGTTTTTCTTATCGTGAGCCATCAAGTTATAGATAGCTTCAGAATTCATCCTTTTAATATTAACTGTTGATTGAAACTTCATTGGAAGCTGAAGCATATAGTTAAGCTGAGACTGCTCTATTATTTTCTTCTCGAATGATAGAATCAGAGCACTCACAATCCCAGCAATTACCGCTTTTCCGTGAGAAAGTTTGTAGGAAGATCCGCTTTCATATGCATGAGCAAATGTATGACCAAAGTTCAAAATTTTTCTCAAGCCTGTTACTTCCTTTTCATCCTTTGAGACGACCGCGGATTTAATTTTAATACTCTCATAAATAATCTTTTTTAAGAAGTCAAAATCTTTTTTCATCAATAACTTATAATCGGAAAGAAGAACTGAGTAGAATTTCTTATCTGTCAGAAAAGAATATTTGATCACTTCCCCAAATCCAGAAATCAGTTCTTTTTCCGGGAGTGATTTTAAGAAGATTGTATCGATTAAAACCATTTCCGGATGATAAAAGGTACCGATAAGATTCTTTGCATCCTGAAAATTGATCCCTGTCTTTCCACCGATTGAGCTGTCAACTGCGGAAAGCAGTGTTGTTGGGATATGTATTAACGACACACCTCTCATATATGTTGATGAAATAAAACCGGCAAGGTCGCCAATGGTTCCTCCTCCAATTGCAACCAGCAATGTATCTCTTCCAAATCCCTCTTCAGACAACTTGCTAAATATCTGATTTGCAGAATTGAATGATTTAATTTTTTCGGACGAGGCTAGAGTTAAATAAAACTGTTTAACTGCAAATTTCTTTATCACCTTCTTAATTGAGGGACCATAAATCTGCTCAACATTTTTATCAAGAATTACAAATACACGTTTCGGTAAATTGTTCTTTGAAATGAATTCTGGTAATGACTTGAAAACATTGTTGCCGATGTAAACTGGATAATTTTTAGTTATTGTATTTATTAAAACTGACTTCAAAATAATCCACTAACCTATCAATAAATCTTTGTTAATATATTTTGCAATAATATCCACCGTTTTCCCCACAGTTTGATTATCGGTATCAA